>CAZZXZ010000026.1:0-31027 GCA_964658135.1 uncultured Acetobacteraceae bacterium
ATCGTCCCCACGTTGACGTGCGGCTTGTTTCGCTCAAACTTACCCTTCGACACGGTATACCCCTTGAATTGAGAATTATTACGAGGCGATCTTCATCACGGCGTCGGCGACGTTGCCCGGCACTTCCATGTACTTGGCGAATTCCATCGTGTAGTTCGCCCGTCCCTGGCTCATGGAGCGCATCGCGGTCGAATACTGGAACATCTCCGCGAGCGGCACTTCCGCGGTGACCACCTTACCGGACGGCGAATCCTCCATACCGATGATCTGACCGCGCCGGCGGTTCAAATCGCCGACGATATCGCCGTAGTAGTCCTCCGGCGTGACGACCTCGACCTTCATGATGGGTTCGAGCAACACCGGCTTCGCCTTGCGGAAGCCGTCCTTGAAGCCGATCGACCCCGCGATCTTGAACGCCATTTCGTTCGAATCGACGTCGTGAAACGAGCCGTCGAAAATCGTCACCTTCACATCGACGATGGGATATCCCGCGATGACACCGGTTTGCACGGCTTCCTGGATACCCTTGTCCACGGCCGGTATGAATTCGCGTGGCACCGCGCCGCCCACGATGCCGTTGACGAAATGATAGCCCTTGCCGGCTTCCTGCGGCTCGATCTTCAACCACACATGACCGTACTGGCCGCGCCCGCCCGATTGGCGCACGAACTTTCCTTCCGACTCGATGCTGTCTTTGATGGTTTCCCGATAGGCCACCTGAGGCTTGCCCACGTTGGCATCGACTTTGAACTCGCGCTTCATACGGTCGACGATGATCTCCAGGTGCAGCTCGCCCATTCCGGAAATGATGGTCTGGCCCGACTCTTGATCGGTGTGCACGCGAAACGAGGGATCCTCTTTGGCCAACCGCTGCAGCGCAAAACCCATTTTTTCTTGGTCGACCTTGGTCTTCGGCTCCACGGCCACGGAAATGACGGGTTCGGGAAATTCCATCTTTTCGAGCACGATGACCTTGCCGGGATCCGACAGCGTGTCGCCCGTGGTGACGTCCTTCAACCCGACCGCCGCCGCGATGTCGCCCGCGCGCACTTCTTTGATCTCGGAACGCTCGCTCGCGTGCATCTGGAGCAGCCGACCGATTCGCTCGGTGCGATTCTTCGCCGGCACGTAGACCTGATCGCCGGAGTTGAGCGTGCCCGAATAGACCCGGAAGAAGGTCAAATTGCCGACGAACGGGTCGTTCAAAATCTTGAACGCCAGCGCCGCGAAAGGCGCATCGTCGTCGGGCTTGCGCGTCATGGGCTCGCCGTGTTCGGACACGCCCTTGACCGGCGGTACTTCGGTCGGCGAGGGCATGTATTCGACGATGGCGTCGAGGACGGCTTGCACGCCCTTGTTCTTGAACGCCGAGCCGCAGGTCACCAAACACACTTCGTTTTTCAACGCACGGGCGCGCAGACCGCGCTTGATCTCCAAATCGTCGAGTTCGCCCGTCTCCAGATATTTGTTGAGCAATTCCTCGTCGCCCTCGGCGGCGGCTTCGATCATCTTCGCGCGCCACTCGTCGCACTCCTGCCGCATGGCGGCGGGAATGTCGCGGTATTCGAATTTCATGCCCTGGGTTTCTTCGTCCCACCAGACGGACTTCATCTTCACGAGGTCGACGACTCCGACGAAGCCGTCCTCGGCGCCGATCGGGAGTTGGATCGGGACCGGGTTGCCCCGTAGACGCGTCTTGATCTGATCGACACAGCGGAGAAAATTCGCACCGGCACGGTCCATCTTGTTGACGAAGGCGACGCGCGGCACGCCGTACTTGTTCATCTGACGCCAGACGGTTTCCGATTGCGGCTGTACGCCCGACACGGCGCAGTACACCGCCACGGCTGAATCGAGCACCCGCAGGCTGCGCTCCACTTCAATGGTGAAGTCGACGTGTCCCGGGGTGTCGATGATGTTGATGCGGTACTCGGGAAAGCTCTTGTCCATCCCCTTCCAGAAACAGGTCGTGGCCGCGGCGGTGATGGTGATGCCGCGCTCCTGTTCCTGTTCCATATAGTCCATCACGGCAGCGCCATCGTGCACTTCGCCGATCTTGTGCGACACCCCCGTATAAAACAGGATGCGCTCGGTGGCGGTGGTTTTACCCGCGTCGATGTGCGCAGAGATACCGATGTTCCGGTACCTTTCGATGGGTGTCGTACGTGACATAGCTCTCATGCGCTTTGCGCAATTATCAACGGGGCGGGCGAATCCCGGCCGATGGTGCCCGCCCCGCGAGCGCCCACATAGTCTCTACATAAGAACTCTCCGGCGCGATGCCGGGCGAGCCCCTACCAGCGGTAGTGTGCGAAGGCCTTGTTGGCTTCAGCCATGCGATGCGTATCTTCCCGCTTGCGCACGGCGGCACCACGATTCTCGGCGGCCTCCATCAATTCCGCGGCCAGACGATGCGCCATCGATTTCTCGCTGCGCGCGGTCGCGGCCTCGATGACCCAGCGCATCGCGAGCGTTTGACGTCGATTCGCCCGTACTTCGACCGGCACCTGGTAGGTGGCACCGCCGACGCGGCGGGATTTCACTTCGACCACCGGCTTCACGTTGTCGAGCGCCTGCTGCAGCACGGCGATGGCCTCGGCGCCTACCGCACCGCTTTTCTTCTCACCGATTCGATCGATGGCGCCGTAGACGATCTTTTCGGCGGCGGACTTCTTGCCGCGCTCCATCACCATGTTGATGAATTTGGCCAACATGTCGTTACCGAACTTAGGATCGGGAAGAATGGTGCGATGGGGGGCTGCTGCTCTGCGGGACATGAAAAACCTACTTTGTTATTTCTTCGGACGCTTGGCGCCGTACTTGGAACGACCCTGACGACGGTCGGTGACGCCCGCGCAATCGAGTGCGCCGCGGACCGTATGGTATCGGACACCCGGAAGATCCTTGACGCGGCCGCCGCGTATCAAAACCACCGAGTGTTCCTGCAAATTGTGGCCTTCGCCGCCGATGTAACTCGACACTTCATAGCCGTTGGTCAGCCGCACGCGGCAAACCTTGCGCAGAGCCGAGTTCGGCTTCTTCGGCGTCGTCGTGTAGACACGGGTGCATACCCCGCGCTTCTGCGGAGAAGCCGCCAATGCAGGCACCTTGGACTTCCAAGCCGGCTCGTTGCGGCCGGTGCGAATGAGTTGGGTCGTCGTCGCCATAAATACCTTCGTAAGCCGAGTGCTGGAGAGTCGGCCCGTTGTCCGGAAATCGATAAAGTTGCTGTGCGCACCAAGCGCTGCTGCGTGTGCCCAGCGACAAAGGCCGGCGATTGTAGGAACCGGGCGCTTGAGTGTCAAGGTAATTGCTGCTACGCAGCAGCAAGAAGCCGGCGCGAACGGCTCAACGCGGCGTCAGCGGAACTGCGGATGGTCCGCCACGGCCGTACGCCACGAATCGTCCAGCGGGCTCGCTCCCGGGGGCGCCTGCGCCTCGCTGCGGCGCCATTTCTCCAGCCACTCCCGCCCCAGTAACTCGCGGCCATGCGCCAGCCGGGCGGCCGTCGCCGACAGACCGATGGTGGTTTCCGCCTTGGGTCCCGTACCGAGTCCCTTCGCGACGTAGAAGCCCGCCGCCAGCAGCGCAGCGCGGACGCTGGTCGAGTAGGTATAGGTGAACAGTTCCACCGCACGATCGCCGATGAGGTGCGCGAGCTCGCGAAACGCTGTCAGCGTCCATAGCCCGCCATCGGTCTTGAACGAGAACGGGTCGAAGAAGATCGCATCGGGCAACGGCGCGTCGAATTTGCAGAACTTGAAATCGCCGCGCACCAGACGCCATTCGATGGCCCCCGCCGCGCTCGTCCATCCGCCGGTGGTCAAGAGGTGGCGCGGGGCCGCATGGCGCAGATGCTTGAACCAGGCGGGATGACGCAGCGCCAGGACCAACGAATCCAGATCGATCTCGAAACTCACCAACAACAAGGGCCGCGACGGTGCTGCGGCGGGCGCGGTCGGCTGCCGTTCCACCGCGACGATCGCCGCCATTGCATTGGCTGCGGCGCCCAGGCCTACGTCCCACACCACCAGCGGCGCACTCGACGGCTCGCGCAAACGACTCAGCATGCGCGACTGCTCCACGTAGAGGGACTGCGCTTCCTCGAGAGGGTCGTCGACCGGGTGCATGACCTCGCCCGAGATCGTGTCGCGGATGTGGCCGATGCCCTCGTCGACGAGGACTTCATAGCGTCCGAGCTTGCGTTTGAGCAATTGACGCTGCGCCTTGGTCACGTGGCGCACCGGCGGACCGTAGCTGTCGCGGGCATCCAGCACGTCGCGCTGCGTTCGATAGAATTCGAGCCACGTGTCCGCCAGGATATGCTCACGCATGGTGCGCATCAGCCGCATGTAAAAGTGCACGTTGTGCAATCCGAGCAATTGCCACCCCACGGTTTCGCTCACCTTGTTGAGGTGAAACAAATACGCGATGGAATACGTGGTGCACGTACTGCACCCACAGGTCGGATCGATGGGACCCTCCAGGGTCCGGTAGGCCGCGCGCCGCAGGTCGCGACGCCCCACGCTGGTGAACGCCACTCCCTGCTTGGCCAGCGCCGTCGGTAGGATGCAGTCGAACATGTCGACACCCCGATGGACCGCTTCGAGCAGGTCGCGCGTCGTTCCCACACCCATCAAGTACCGGGGTCGCTGCTCCGGCAGCAACTCCGTGACGATGGCCGTGCAGTCTTCACGCGCCGCCGCGCCTTCGCCTACCGCCAGGCCGCCGATCGCGTATCCGTCGAACGGCATGTCCCGTATCGCCCGCGCGCTTTCCACCCGCAACTCCGGATAACTCGCGCCCTGCACGATCCCGAACACGGCCTGCGGCGATTCCCCGCGTGCCGCAAGGCTGCGCAACGCCCAACGATGCGTCAACTCCATCGCCTGGCGGGCGACGCTGCGGTCGACGGTGGAGGGCACGCATTGGTCGAGCACCATCATGATGTCGCTGCCGATCGCGCGTTGTGCCGCGATGCTGCTTTCGGGGCTCAAGCGCAGCGTCTGTTGATCGACGTAGCTCTTGAACTGCGCGCCCTCCTCGGTGATCGAACGGCTGCCGGGCAACGAGAAAATCTGAAAGCCGCCCGAATCGGTCAGCACCGACCGCGGCCAATTCATGAAGCGGTGGATATCGCCGAATTGCTGGAACAGCTCGATGCCCGGGCGCAGCATCAGATGATACGTATTGGCGAGCAGCACCTGCGCACCGCTCTGTAACACGTCCTCACGGCGCTGCGCACGCACCGCTGCGTGCGTGCCCACCGGCATGAACGTCGGCGTGAGCACCTCGTTGTGCAAGGTGCGAAAGCGCGCGGCGCGGGCGCGCGAACCCGACGCCGTCGCCTCCAATTTGAAATCCAAGCGAGAACTCGGCGTCATCGGTCGCGCACGGACTCCGGGGGCGCACGAAAGACCTCCCGGCCGCCCTGCACCACGCCCACGCAGGGATTGGCGCCCAGGTGGTAGCACAGCTCGGCCGGTCGTTCGATATCGTAGAACGCGAAATCAGCGCGCTTGCCGGGTTCGAGCGTGCCCGCCTCCGCCTGCATCGACAAGGCTCGGGCAGCATGTCGGGTCGCACCGCTCAACGCCTCTTCCGGGGTCAGACCGAACAAGGTGCATGCCATGTTGAGCGCGAGCAGCAACGACGTGCACGGCGAGCTGCCGGGGTTGCAATCGGTCGCCACCGCCATGGGCACGCCCGCGCGGCGCAGTAATGCGACGGGTGGCGGCGTGCTCTGCCGCAGGGTGAAATAAGCGCCCGGCGAGAGCACGGCGACGGTGCCCGAGGCCGCCAGCGCGGCGGCGCCCGCGGCGCTCAAGTACTCTAGGTGATCCGCCGACAGCGCCTCGAACCGCGCCGCCAACTCGGCGGCCCCCATGTCGGTCAATTGGCCCGCATGCACGTGCGCGCGCAAACCGAGGCGTTGCGCAGCGCGCAAGAAAAACTCGGTTTCCGCCAGCGTAAAAGCGATGTGCTCGCAAAAGACATCCACCGCATCGACGAGGCCCGCCGCGGCCAGGGTGGTCAGCCACGGCCCGCTGGCCAACTCGACGAAAGCCGTGCGATCGGCGGCATGTTCCGGTGGCAAGGCATGCAGGCCGAGATAGGTGGTCCGCACCGACAGCGGCAAGCGCCTGCCCAGTTCGCGCGCGACTTCCAACAAGCGCCGTTCGGCGGCCAGTTCGAGCCCGTAGCCCGATTTTATTTCGACGGTGGTCACCCCTTCGGACATCAACCGCCGGGCCCTGACCATGGCCGAGCGCAGTAACGACTCGGCATCCGCGTCGCGCGTGGCGCTCACCGTCGACTGGATCCCGCCACCGGCCAGCGCGATGTCCTGGTAGGAGACGCCGCACAAGCGTTGCTCGAATTCCGCGACGCGATTGCCGCCGTAAATCAGATGCGTGTGGCAATCGATCAGC
This sequence comes from uncultured Acetobacteraceae bacterium, assembly GCA_964658135.1. Taxonomy (GTDB): domain Bacteria; phylum Pseudomonadota; class Gammaproteobacteria; order Steroidobacterales; family Steroidobacteraceae; genus Bog-1198. The sequence continues at coordinate 6,432 of CAZZXZ010000026.1, forward strand.
CCCGGCAGCAGCCAACGGTGCGCACAGGTTTCGACCGGCACGCCCTGCGCCGCGGCAATGTCCCGGGCCTCCGCCGAGGAACCCATCCAGACGATGCGCTCGCCCTGCACGGCCAGCGCCGAATCACCGCGGTCACCGTAAGCCGCCGTGCCGGCGACCATGCTGGCAATCCGCGCGTCCACCCATACCCTGTCCCACGCTTGCCTCGACAATGTCTGCACCGCAGCGCCCGCTGTTTGAACTTCGCGTCATGATACGGCAAGCTAAGCTCCCTATACAGGTATAGGCAGCATGGCTCGATATTTCACATTCGATTCGGTCTTACTGCCGAGCGGTTGGGCGCACGACGTGCAGGTCGGCGTGACGGACGCCGGTTTCATCGTTGCCATCGACGTCGCACCGGCGACTTCAAGCGTGGGTACCGCCCGCCCCCCCACGGCAGGCGAACGCGTCGCCGGTATCGTGGTTCCGGGAATGGCCAATGCGCACAGCCACGCATTTCAGCGTGCCATGGCCGGCAACACCGAGTACCGGCTCTCGGCGCACGACAGTTTCTGGACTTGGCGTCAAGTCATGTATGCCCTTGCGAATCGCATCGAACCCGAGGATCTTCGAGTCCTCGCCACCCAACTGTTCATCGAGATGCTGAAAGCCGGCTATACGTCGGTGGCGGAGTTTCATTATCTGCACCGGCAACCCGATGGCGATTTCTACCCAGCCGGGCGCGGTCTTTGGGATGCGGTGAGCGCCGCTGCCCACGACACCGGTATCGGACTGACGCTGCTGCCCACCCTCTATCAAACCGGCGATTTCAACTTGGCCCCGCTGAAACGCGAACAGCGCCGGTTCGCACTGGATACCGACTGGTTCCTGCGCGCGGTTGAGGCGCGTGTCGACGCCGAACGCCGCGACGGCACCGCCGCGCAGCGCACGGGCGCGGCCTTTCACAGTCTGCGGGCGGTGCCCTTGGCCACACTCCAGGAAGCTGCCGTTGCCCTGCGGCAGGTCGACGCCCATATGCCGATGCACATTCACGTGGCGGAACAATTGCAGGAAGTCGATTCCTGCCAACTGCACACCGGGCAGCGTCCCATCGAACTGCTGTTGGACAGCGGACTGCTGGACGCGCATTGGTGCTTGATCCATGCAACCCATGCCACGGCTGCCGAACTTCGCGGCATCGTTGCGAGCGGCGCCAGCGTGTGCGTATCCATCAGCACCGAAGCGAACTTAGGCGATGGGTTCTTCGACAGCGACGAGTTCCTCGCCGCGGGGGGACGCCTGTGCGTGGGCTCGGACAGTCAAGCCACGGTCTGTCCGGCCGAGGAATTACGCTGGATGGAATACCAACAACGTCTGCGCCAACGGCGGCGCGGCGTTCTCGCCGATGCACGGGAATCGCACGTAGGCACCCGCCTCTGGCGCGACGCCGCACAACGTGGCGCACAGGCTATCGGTCAGCCGTCGGGATCCATCGAGGTCGGGCAGCGGGCGGATTGGCTGGTGCTCGACCGTGAGCATCCGACGATGGCGGCCGCGACGCCCGACACCGCGCTGGATCACCTGGTGTTCGCCGGTGGCACTGCCGCCATCAGCGACGTGATGGTCGCCGGGCGATGGGTGGTCAGGCACGGCGAGCATGCGGCCGAGCAACCGCTGCGTGCACGTTTTATCGACGTCCTGAAAAGCCTGGCCTTTTAAGAACGCTTTATCGTCGATGCCCTACCGGCTCTCGCGACGGGTTCACCACATCAAATCATCGGGCACCGCGAATTGGGCATACGCTTCGTCGATGGCGGCGGTGGCCGGCACGGCGTCGATGGCGAGAACGGCGTGCTCGTCGCGTTCACGAATGCGCTCCGCGATGGCGTGCGGCACCAGGTCGTAGCGGCCCGCATGACGCACGATGGCGATCTCGCCGCGAGCCAGACGCGTGCGCAGCGTCGCATCGACGCCGATGCGACGGATCTTGTTGCCGTCGACGAAATTGTAATGATCGTCGCCCTCGACTGCCGGCAGCCGATTCTGCTCGATCAGCTGCTTGACCTGCGCTTGCCGTTCTTTTTTCCGCGCCTTTTCCATCTGCTGGCGATTCAAGTCTTGGTCGCGGGCGAATTTTGCACTCTGCGAATGCGCGACATGGGTGGCCACCGCCACCGGGGGCGCGACCGGGGGCGCGGCCGGAAGCGGCGCGCTGTGCTGCACGGCCGCCTGATGCGGGACCTTGGCTTTCGGTTTGGCCTGCTGTCGGTGTTGATGCTGCTCTTGACGTTCCGCGTCGCGAACTTGCTTCTGGTTGACCAGGCCGGCTTTCAGCAGCTGGTCGCGCAATGAGGTGCTCATGAATTGCGGTACTCATCGTAACGTGAAACTTCGCCTATCTTACCGTGCCGAGTTGCCTCCGGCACGCTCGGCGGCTGTTAACCGTCGCGCTGCGCCGCCACCAATTTGGCCTCGATTGCAGCCACCGCGCGCACCGACGGCCGCGCTGCCCAGCGCTCGATGTACGCTTTGACCGGGGGTACCGCTTCGATCAGACCGAACCCCGTCATCCACGTCAAGGCGGTGCCCCACAGCACGTCCACGGCGGTAAATTTTTCGCCGAGCAGCCAGGGCCCCTTGCCTAGTTGTCCGATCACAGTGGTCAGGGTCATGGACAAATCGCCATACGGCGACATACCGACCGCACCGGGATCGCGTTTCATGGCCTTGTCAATGAGCGCGGGCTCAAAGCAGGCCGCGTAGAACACGTACCAGCGCAGATACGGTCCGCGCAGCGCATCGCCGATCGCAGGGGTGATGCCGGCTTCCGGAAAAAGATCGGCGAGGTAAATGCCGATGGCCACCTGCTCCGTGACGAGCGCGTCGCCGTGCAGGATGGCAGGCACCTTTCCCATCGGATTGATGGCCAGGTAGGCGCTCTGGCGATGTTCGCCGGTCTTCATGTTCAGCACATGCAGCGCATACGGTGCATGCAACTCTTCCAGCAGCGCCAAGACGCCGGACGAACGGGTCTGCGGCACGTGAAACAGCGTAATAGGTTGCGTCGTGGGCACGAGTTTGCTCCTGGCGGTTTTCTCGAATCCTGACAGAGGCCGCGGCGAACGCAAGTTGACTGTACCTGTCTATACAGCTTACCCTTGCCGGATGACCAAATCCGCCGGCGCGCTGCAACCCCTGTACGTGCAGGTCAAGCGCCACATCATGGACAATATCGGCTCCGGTAAGTGGGCCACCTCGACGCGCGTGCCCTCGGAAAACGACATCGTCAAGTCGTTCGGCGTATCGCGCATGACCGCCAACCGTGCCTTGCGCGAGTTGCGCGACGAGGGCATCTTGGTACGCATCGCCGGTGTCGGCAGCTTCGTCGCAGACCGGCATGCGCACGCACATCCCCTCGAGATTCGCGGCATCGCCGATGAGATCCGGCAACGCGGTCACGTGCATCGGGCCGACATCATTTCGCTGGAAAGTCTGCGGGCGGGCGCCGAGATCGCGGAGTATTTCGGCGTGGCCGCGCGCAGCGAGCTCTATTGCTCCGTCATCGTGCACTTCGAAAACGAGCGTCCGGTGCAGTTGGAAGATCGCTACGTGCTCCCGAAGATCGCGCCGGACTATCTGACGATCGACTTCAGCAAGACGACGCCGTTCGATTACCTGACCAAGGTGGCGCCGCTGCAAGAGGCCGAACACGTGCTGCGCGCGGTGATGCCCGACGAGCGCACCCGCCGGTTGTTGACGATGAAACGCGATGAGCCTTGCTTGTTGATGATCCGCCGGACCTGGACCGCCGGCCAGATCGCATCGGTCGCGCGCCTTTATTATCCCGGTTCCCGCTACGAAATGACGGGGCGCTTTCGCCCTTGAGGAAAACCCATGCTCGCACCCGTGAAACCTAGAATCATCCGTGCCGCCCGCGGCAACGTCCTGAGTGCCCGTTCTTGGCTGACCGAGGCGCCGCTGCGCATGTTGATGAACAACCTGGATCCCGACGTCGCGGAGAATCCGGCCGAACTCGTGGTCTATGGTGGGATCGGACGCGCGGCCCGCGATTGGAATTGCTACGACCGCATCGTCGAGACCTTGAAGACGTTGAGCGACGAGGAAACCTTGTTGATCCAGTCGGGCAAGCCGGTCGGCGTGTTCACCACCCATGTGGACGCGCCGCGCGTGCTGATCGCCAATTCCAACTTGGTTTCGCACTGGAGTACCTGGGAACATTTTCACGAGCTCGACCGCAAAGGCCTCGCCATGTACGGACAGATGACGGCGGGATCTTGGATTTACATCGGCAGCCAGGGCATCGTACAAGGCACGTTCGAGACCTTCGCCGAGATGGGCCGCCGACATTTCAACGGCCGGCTCGCCGGCAAATGGATACTAACCGCGGGGCTGGGCGGCATGGGCGGCGCGCAGCCACTGGCCGCCACGATGGCGGGCGCCAACATGCTGGCGGTCGAATGCCGGCAGAGCCGTATCACGAAGCGTCTGGAGACCGGTTATGTCGACGCGCAGGCGGCCTCGCTCGACGAGGCGCTAGCCATGCTCGACGGCGCCAAGAAGGACCGCAAGCCGTTGTCGGTCGCGTTGCTCGGCAATATCGTCGACGTGCTGCATTCGCTGCTCGACCGCGGCATCAACCCCGATGCGGTGACGGATCAAACGTCGGCGCATGACCCCATCAACGGGTACCTGCCGCAAGGGTGGAGCGTGGCCGAGTGGGATGACCGGCGCGTCAGTGATCCGGCCGGTACCGCGACGGCGGCCAAGCTGTCCATGGCCAAACATGTCGAGTACCTGCTGCGCTTCAAGGCCATGGGTCTGCCGGTGTTCGATTATGGCAACAACATTCGGCAGGTCGCCTTGGACGCGGGCGTCGCGCGCGCGTTCGAATTCCCGGGTTTCGTGCCCGAGTACATACGGCCGCTATTCTGCCGCGGCATCGGACCGTTTCGCTGGGCCGCGCTGTCCGGCGATCCGGAAGACATTTACAAAACCGACGCGAAGGTCAAAGAGCTGATTCCCGACGATCCGCAGCTCCATCATTGGCTCGACATGGCGCGTTCGAGAATTCAGTTTCAAGGGCTGCCTGCGCGCATCTGCTGGGTGGGACTCGGCCAGCGTCACCGGCTGGGCATGGCCTTCAACGACATGGTCGCGAGCGGCGAGCTCTCAGCGCCCATCGTCATCGGCCGCGATCACCTGGACTCGGGTTCGGTGGCGAGCCCGAACCGGGAAACCGAGGCGATGAAGGATGGCTCGGATGCGGTGTCGGACTGGCCGCTGTTGAACGCCCTGTTGAATACGGCGAGCGGCGCCACCTGGGTATCCATTCACCATGGCGGTGGAGTGGGCATGGGCTATTCACAACACGCCGGCGTGGTCATCGTGTGCGACGGCAGCGCCGCGGCGGGCCGCCGCGTACGGCGCGTGCTGTGGAACGATCCGGCGACCGGGGTCATGCGCCATGCGGATGCCGGCTATGACAGTGCCATCGACTGCGCGCAGCAACAGGGACTGAACCTACCGATGATCGGGCGCCGCTGAGATGGCGGCGGTCGAAGTGCACGCCGGCGACATGAGTTTGTCGCTGCTGCGGCGAATTTATGAAAACCCGGTGGTCTTCCGCCTGGGCGCCGACGATCGCGGGCGCATCGACGCTGCGTCCGCCTTGGTCGATCGCATCGTCGCCACCGGTGATGCAGCGTACGGTATCAATACCGGATTCGGGCTGCTCGCCCAAACCCGCATACCCACTGAACAGCTCGAACTGCTGCAGAAAAACCTGTTGCTCTCCCACGCGGCCGGGGTGGGCGAGGCATTACCCGATGCCGTGGTGCGGCTCATTCTGGCGCTCAAGATAAACGCCTTGTCGCGCGGTTACTCGGGTGTCACGTCGGGGTTGATGACGGCACTCATGGCGCTGCTCGAGCACGAAGTCTATCCCGTCATCCCGGCGCAGGGCTCGGTCGGCGCCTCCGGCGATCTTGCCCCGCTGGCTCATCTGAGCATCGCGCTGCTCGGTGTCGGTCGAGTGCGCGTCAAAGGCGCCACGCTGCCGGCCCGCGACGGTCTGCGTCTGGCGGGATTGGAGCCCTTGAGGCTGCACGCGAAAGAAGGCCTCGCCCTCATCAACGGCACGCAGGTCTCCACGGCGCTTGCCCTCAAGGGATTGTTCGGTGCCGAGGATGTGTTCGCGGCCGCAATCGTGGCCGGCGCGCTGTCCGTCGATGCCTTGAAGGGCAGCGATGCGCCGTTCGACGCGCGGATCCATCGCGCGAGGGGCCAGCCCGGCCAGATTGCCGTCGCCCGCGAATACCGGGATTTACTCGCGGGGAGTGCCATCCGCGCCTCGCACATCGATTGCAGCCGTGTGCAGGATCCCTACTCGTTCCGCTGTCAGCCGCAGGTGATGGGCGCCTGTTTGGACCTGCTCGTCCATTGCAGCGTTACGCTCGGTCGCGAAGCCAATGCGGTCACCGACAACCCACTGCTATTCGTGGACCAGGGCGACGTGCTTTCCGGCGGTAATTTTCATGCCGAACCGGTGGCCTTCGCGGCCGATACGTTGGCGCTGGCAATCGCGGAGATGGGCAGTCTGTCGGAACGCCGCGTCGCCGTGTTGGTCGATCCAAAAATGAGCGGTCTACCCGCGTTTTTGGTCGAGAATAGCGGCCTGAATTCCGGTTTCATGATAGCCCAGGTGTCGGCGGCGGCCCTGGTGTCGGAAAACAAGTCCATCGCGACGCCGTGCAGCGTCGATTCCATACCCACCTCGGCCAACCAGGAAGATCATGTGAGCATGGCCACGCACGGCGCTCGTCGCCTGGGATCCATGGTCGACAATGCAGCCGCCGTCGTCGGTATCGAACTGCTGGCCGCGGCACAGGGCATCGATTTTCACCGCCCGGCCCGTTCGTCGGCGAAACTCGAATCGGTGCATGCCGACATTCGGGCCGCCGTACCGTTCTACGCCGCGGATCGCTATTTTTCGCCCGACATCGAGGCGGCGAGGACGTGGGTGTGCTCGGCACGTTTCGCGCATCTCGCCGCGCGGGTACTGCCGTCGAGAATGGACTCATGAGCGGCCGGCATCCGACCCGGCTGATCGCCATCCTGTTGTTTTGCGCGGCCCTGCTGCAGGCGGCGCCAGGCCACGCCGTGCAGGTGAACTTGGCCACGGTGACCTGCGAGAAGTACGAGAACGAGGTGCTCGTCTCGACCACTCCGGGCGTCGCCGTCGATCCCATCGACACGGTCATGTGGCTGTTCGGTTTTTCGATAGCCCGAGCCGGCGAGCACGTCATGTACGGGGATTCGCTGTCGGCCTTCGGTTTCGCCTTGGATACGGCCTGTAAGAATAATCCCGGCACGCCCTTGTTGGCGGCGGTGACGGCCGTCAAATCGAAACATGACAATCCGATGGACCTCAGCCGCTTGGATTGCACGACATTCGAAAAACGACACGCGGACTTGCGTAAATCGGACGCCGAAAGCGCCAACACGCTGACCATGTGGCTGTTCGGTTACTCGGTTGGATTGACCGCAGACCATGTGCTCGATACCGAGGCCTTGCCGGCATTCGACGCCGCCCTGGACGAGCGCTGCAAGACCTATCCGCAGGACAGTGTCTTCGACGCGTTGCGAGCGACGAAACCGGGCGCGCGCAAGCGCTGAACCGCCTCAGCGGAAGCGCACCACGCTGTGCGAGCCGATGGCGAAGACCTGGTCACCGCCGTCCGGGGACACGACATACCCGCCCGTGAAGATGCCGAACGAAGGAAGTACCAAGCCACCGTCGCGGCGCCAGAATATCGGCACCCGCGGCGCGCGTTTGCGTTGTCCGCCGAGCCGCACCACCGGATGTATGTGTCCGCTCAAGGTGAAGAGCGCGACGCCCGGGCGCGGCGTACGATCGCCATCGTGGGTGAAGCGGAACGGCGGCTCCAGCAGGTCGTCCGCCTGCCACTGCACCGGCGGCGCCCAGCGCTGCAGCACGCCGCGATCATGATTGCCGGCGACCACCACGATGTCGATGTGGCACAACGCGGCGCTCCATGTTTCCAGATCGCGCGCATCCGGACTGTCGGCGGACAGCGGTGCATGCAGGAAGTCGCCGAGGACGATCAACCGCCGGGCCGCGCTGTCGCACAGCAGACGGCTCAAACGTTCCCGGTCGTACGCATCGGAGCCGGCGGGAACGGCCCGACCATGCTGGCGAAAGAGCGCGCTCTTGCCGAAATGCGTATCGGCGACGATGACGGTGCGCCGGGCCGGCCAGATGACGGCTCGCTCCGGATGCAACAGCAGCGTTTCGCCGTGCACGACGAGCGGCATGCCGAGCTCGTTCACGAGGCCAGCTTCTCGAGGCGCCGCGCCTCGCGCTCGACGCGGGCTTGCCAGGTTTCGGTGGACAGCGTCTGCGTCTGCAGGCGGTCGGCCCACAGCGGAAACGACAGCGGTGTGAAGCGCTGCGGACTTTTGATGGTCCAGCTCTGCCCTGCCAGCCGGCGTAGCGCGTCGGCCAATTCTCGGTGGTCCAGTTGCGCCTCGAGCACTTCCCGCCGCGACTGCTCGAGCAGCAGATTTTCCGCATCGTGACGCTCCAGGACATCGAACATCAGGCCGCTCGACACCTGGAGCTGACGGGATGTTTTGCCGCGCCGCGGCGTACCGGGGTCGACGAGCCCGGCAATGCGCGCGATGTCCCGGAATTGGCGGCGCGCGAGATCCGACACGTTGATGCTCGCCAGCAAGTCGGGAATCAGGTCGTCCGTACCGAGCCAGCGCCGCAACTGCGTCTCGCTCGGCACGAAGGACTCCTCGCAGAGCAACTCGAACCCATACTCGTTGCTCGTGATCGAAAACGTACGCGGCATCTCTCTTGCGGCCCGTAAGGCCAACAAGGATGCGATGCCTTCGTTCAGCAATCGTCCTGCGAACGGATACACGAACATATGGAAACCCTCGCGGCTTTTCAGCAGTTCGATGAGCAAGCGGTCTTGCGTGGGCATGGCCGACCAGTGTTCCTGCAATTCGAGCAAGGGTCGCAACGCGTTCAATTCCGGATCGGCCGCCTCGCCCGCCACGTAGCGCCCCAGCAAATCGAGCAGGCTGCGCCCCAAGGACGTCGACAGCGGCATGCGCGCCCCCTGCCAGCGGGGCACGTACCGACTCGACGCCTTCGTCAGCCTGACGTAGGCCACGGAATCGCGCAGCCGCACCAACTGCAGCGAGCGGCCGCCGAACACGAAAACCGCACCGGGCTTCAGCCTACCGATGAACGACTCCTCCACGTGCCCGAGCGTTCCACCCTTGAGCCAGCTGACCGTGATCGATGCGTTGCTGGTGATGGTGCCGATCGATTGGCGATGGCGCCGCACCAAATCAGCGGCGCTGACCACATGGCGGGAATCCACCTGAACGACCCGTCGAAACTGCTCGTAACCCTGCAGCGCGGAGCCGCCCCGCGTGATGAAGTCGAGCACCCACAGCCACTGCGCCTGCGACAGCGCCGAAAATGCATGCGTGCCGCGCACCTCGCGCAAGGTATCTTCCGCGACGAAGCCGCCGCCCACCGCGAGCGTCACCAGATGCTGGGCCAACACGTCCAGCGCCAAGGTCATGCCGCGTCTCGGTTCGAGTTCGCGCCGGCTCGCGGCATCGCGCACGGCCGCGCATTCGAGCAACTCTAGCGCGTGCGTGGGCACGATGGTGACGCGGCTTGCCTGGCCGGGCTGGTGGCCGCTGCGGCCCGCGCGCTGCAGCAGCCGCGACACGCCTTTCGGACTGCCGATTTGCAAGACCTGATCCACCGGCGGAAAGTCCACGCCGAGGTCGAGCGACGAGGTGCAAATCACGCAATGCAGCGTGCCGGCCTTCAGGCCTTCCTCGACGCGGCGCCGGATCTTGGCGTCGATCGAGCCATGATGCAGCGCCGTTGTCGTGAGCCAATCGAGCCGCGCCGAGACGATGGCTTGGTACCACAATTCGGCTTGTGACCTCGTGTTCGTGAACACCAACGTGGTGCGCCCCTGTTCGATGAGCCGCAGCACGGCCGGTAACAGCGACAAGCCGAGATGCCCTGTCCAAGGAAACCGCACGATCGACGCCGGGACCAGGGACGTGATGTCGTAATGCTTGGTCGATGGCGCACGGACGAGGCGGCCCGCACGTCCGGGGCCGAGCAGCGTGTGCATCGCCGACGGCAAGTCGGGTAACGTCGCCGACAGCCCCCACACCCGCATGCCCGGTGCCAAGGTGCGCAATCGCGCAGCGGCGAGTTCCAGCTGCACGCCGCGTTTGCTGGCCAGAAACTCATGCCACTCGTCGACGATCAACGCTTCCACCTGGCTGAGCGCCGGCAGCATGTCGGCGTAGCTCAACAGCAACGACAGACTTTCCGGCGTCGTGATGAGCACCTGGGGCGGACGCGACTTTTGCTTGGCACGCTTCGCGGAGGAGGTATCGCCGGTGCGTTGCTCGACCCGCCACGGCGAGCCGAAGAACGCCAGCGGCTCGGCCAGTGCGATTTCGAGGTCGCGAGCCAGTGCGCGCAGCGGCGTGATCCACAACACGCGTATTCCCGTGTGCTCGCCCACGTGACCCGACTCGAGCAGCGGACCCAACCACGCCCCCAGAGTCTTCCCCATGCCCGTGCCGGCGTTCAAAAGTCCGGAGTCGCCGTCCCAATAGGCGCGCCACACTTCTTCTTGGAACGCAAACGGCACCCGGCCACCCGTGGCAAACCACGCGCGGGCTTTCTTGAGGCGGCCCTCAACCTCCACCGGCATGGCCCTGGGCGACTTGCAGCACACGGCGTAGGTTCTCCAGCGTATCCGCCTCGGCCGCCGGCTTGTCCATACGCCAGCGCAGAATGCGCGGAAAGCGCATGGCGAGACCGGATTTGTGACGTGCCGAACCGGCGATGCCTTCATACGCCAGTTCGAATACATGCACCGGTTCGACGCTGCGCACGATGCCGAATTTCTCCTTGGTGTGCGTGCGGATCCACTTGTCGAGCTGGCGGATTTCGAGGTCGGTCAGGCCCGAATAGGCTTTGGCCACCGGCACCAGCGCAGCGCCGTGCCAAACGCCGAACGTATAATCGGTGTAGAGATTGGAGCGCCGGCCGTGACCCGGCGCGGCATATAAAAGAACGCCATCGAAGACGAACGGCTCGATCTTCCATTTCCACCAGGCGCCGCGCTGACGGCCGGTGCCGTACGGCGAATCCCATTCCTTCAGCATCAGTCCCTCGACGTTGCGGGCGCGTGCCTGAGCGCGCACGGCCGCCAATTCGATCCAGGTGGCCTCCATCACGCGTGGCGAGAGCGTCAGCACCGGTACGTTGACCCGCAGCAACACCGCCTCGAGCAAGGCGCGCCGCTCGCGCAAGGGTCGCTCTCGACAATCGGCACCGTCCCACTCGAGCACATCATAGGCGACGAAGCGCGCGGGTATGTCATTGAGGATCTTGGCCGTCAATTTGCTGCGACCGATGCGCTGCTGCAGGTGCGCAAACGGCAGCACTCGAGAGCCGAGCCACGCGAGCACTTCACCATCCAGTACGGTACCGTCGGGCAGTGCCGCCGCCGCGTCGACGATCTCCGGAAACCGGTCGGTGATGATTTCCTCGCCGCGCGACCACAGCGTGCATTGCCCGGCGCGGCGCACGATCTGGCCGCGGATGCCGTCCCATTTCCATTCGGCGAGCCACCGCTCCGGTTCACCCAGCTGGGCGGGGTCGCCGTCCAGAGGCGAAGCGAGATAGAAAGGATAGGGATGGGCGACGTGCAGGTTGCCTTCGTTGCGCTCGAGAGCATGCCAAAATTCCGCACTCGGCTCCCACGCGCCGATCAGGGCGCGTTCGATTTGGATTCTGGGTTGCTCCAAACATTCCGCCAGAGCGCGGGTGACCAACGAACGCGACACGCCGACGCGCAGGGATCCGGTCAGCAGCTTATTGACCAGAAAGCATTCGCGATACGGCAACTCGTGCCACCAACCGACGATGAGGCCACGGCGCTGCGCAGCGCTCTGCTTCGCAAGCGGCAATATCCGTTCGGTCAGCCACGCGGTCAGCGAGACATCCTCCACCGCGGCGCCGGACGCGCCCTCCGCGAGGGCGCCCGGGCCACGCTCGCTGCGCACCAAGAGCGCGATTGTCTCGGCCAGATCGCCGACGGAGCCGTAGGTTTCCTCGACCAACCAGTCGGGCAGATTGGCCTCTTCGAGCAGCCACGTACGCAGCAGCGCCGGTCCGACGCTGCGCTTCACCCGCCGGCCGATGAGCACGTACACGGCCCAGGCGGCGTCGCTGGCCTCGGTGGCGCGGAAATAGGCGCTCATGGCCTCTATTTTCGCCAGGGTCGAGGTGGTCGTATCCAAGGTCTCGAACAATGCCGCGAACCGCCGCATCACTCTTCCGCGCCGTATTCGGTGCGCAGCGCCGAGGCGTCGACCCCCTGCTCCCGGAGGTATCGGCACATCGCGTCCGTGTAGCCATGCGTCAACAAAATACGGCGCGCACCGGTGTCGGTGAACGTGCGCAACAGCGACGGCCAGTCAGCGTGATCCGATAGGACGAAGCCGCGGTCGTAACCGCGACGGCGACGATCTCCGCGGACGCGCATCCATCCAGAACAGAAACCGGTGCGATGCTCGCCGAAGCGTCGCATCCAGGGCGACCCGGCCGCACTGGGAGGCGCGAGAATCAAAGCGCCCGCATAACTTCCCGACTTGATCACGTGGGCCGGAAGGGTCGCCAACAGGGGAATACCGCGCGCGCGGTACACCTCGGTCAGGCTGGCCACGGCACCATGTACGAAAACGGCGTCGTCGGTCAGACAGGCAAGTTCCGCAAGCACGCGCTGCGCCTTCCCCAACGCATAGGCAAACAAGACACTCGCCAGGCCGCGTTCGCGGTTGCCCCGCCACCATTCGAAAATTTCCAGCGCCACCAGCCGGGTGTCGGTCCATCGGTAGGCCGGCAGTGCGAAGGTCGCCTCGCTGATGAACGTGTCGCAGGGGACGATCTCGAACGGCTCGCACGTGGGATCCGGATCTCGCTTGTAGTCGCCCGACACCACCCAGACGTCCGATCCGCACTCCACCCTGACTTGCGCCGATCCCAAAATATGCCCCGCAGGATGCAGCGACACCCGGGTCGGACCGAACCGCAAGACCTCGCCATAAGCCACCGGCGTGAGCTGCGCTCCGGTGGGGAGGCGGTGTCGCGCAATGCTCTCCCCGGGGGCCGCCGCATAGTAGCCGCCGCTACCGCCGCGCAAATGGTCGCCGTGCGCGTGCGTGATGACGGCCCGTTCCACGGGCTGCCACGGATCTATGTAGAAATCTCCGGGTGCGCAATACAAGCCGCGCGGAGTGGCGGTGATCAGGTCAGCAACTGTCATGGATGGCACAAGCTTGAGGCAGAACATCCGCCGGGCGCCATACCGTTCGCACGGAACGCACTGTAGGACCGCGCCCGCCGACACGCGCTGTCAGCATAACCCCACAAACGATTGCGAAATATTCAAAAGAGGTACCGCGTAGCCTCCGGACTTTTCGGGTGACCGAAACCTTGAGGGTCGATGCCGTGAATCCATTGGACAGTCCCGCTTTTGTCGAAGCGGCAGCGCGTGCCACCATCAACGAGCGCTGTGCGTCCTCTTTTCTTCACGACGTGCGTGGCAGCATGCAAGCGTTGTTCAGCGCGCTCGATCTGCTGGGACGCGCGGCGCGCGCCGGTTCGGTGAATCAGTCGCGTGTCGAGAAGGCCTGCGAACTCGCACGGCGGGCCATCGACCATCATGAGAAATCGACATTGGACGTGTTGCAGATGCTTACTCTCCAGCACGAGAATCCGACGGCAGTGGATTTTTCCGCATTGTTGCATGAGGTGGTGCATTTCTTGCGCAATGAATCGGCGTCGCGCAGCTTGGTGGTGCGCCTGAGCGGCGCCGATGTGACCTACACCATCTTGGTGCAGCGTGCCAAATTTCAGACGCTGTTGATCGGTCTGCTGACCGCTGCCTTCGATGAAACTCCCACCGCCGGTACGGTGGAACTGAGACTGGGCGACGCCGGACACCGATGCGTTCTCGTCATGGAATGGCATCCCGATGACGGCCACGACCCCGGTCGAACACGTGAACTCACCGTGAAGTTTGCCGAACACTTTCTGACCGAAAACGGCGGTTCATTGACGATGGAGCGGCACGAAGCAACCGGCAGTCGACTTGTCCTCTCCCACCCGCAGTCGTTAAAGCCGCCGCAGCCACCCGCCGACGCCGTTTAACACCAGTCGCTTATCGACGTCGAGTTCGGCCATCAACCAGTCGTCGATGCCGTCACTGGGAGAGAAACCACGTTTTTCAGCGCGCAAATAAGCTTCCATTTCTATCATTCCGCGTCGCTCCTCGGCGCTGACGGCCGTCGGTATCGCGAACCGTAATGGAAAAAAATTGTGCGTCGGTTTTGGGGGTAAAGCAGTCATCGCCAGCCTCGTCTAGATTGAAATAGTTATAGTTCAAAGCTTGAAAGGCGGATGTGCTGCGGACAATCGGTTTCGCACGGGGTGACGTTGTCAGAAATATCGGACATGAGCTTTGATCGGAGCGGGTCACGGCGCCCCGGTTCAGGGTCGCGGCAAGACCACCCGGAAGCAGGTTTTGCCGTCGCGCCCCGTGTCGACGTCGACGCTGCCGTGATGCGCCTTGACGATCTGATACACGATATAGAGGCCCAGACCCAGCCCTTCGCGCCGTCCGGAGGGACGCTGTCCGGCGCGAAACGGATCGAATAAATGCGCGCGCAAGTCCTCCGCGATGGTCCCGCCGCTGGTGACCGTCAAGATCACTTCCGACGGTGCCGAACCGTCCACCTCGACGGCAATGCGCGCCGCGGGATCCGCGTGTTTGATCGCATTGGCTATCAGATTCGAAGCTACCTGCGAAATGCGGTCCGCATCCCACGATCCCGTGCAATCGCCCGCATACCGGGTGTCGATGGGACGCTCGGGCGCCGCCGCCTGATATTCACGCAGCACTTTCTCGACCAGCAACTGAACATCCGTGTGTTCCCGCTTGACGATGATGCCGCCCGCCAGACGCGCGCGTGCCAGATCGAGCATGTCTTCTATCATCCGGCTCATGCGTGTACCGCTCGAGATGATACGAACCGCCGCATCTTGAGCGTGCGAGTCGCTGGAGCGCCGCTGCAACAGCTGCGCCGATGCGAGCATGGCGCTCAAGGGATTACGTAGGTCATGCGCCAACAGTGCGCTGAACATTTCGTTCATGCGCAAGGTCTCGGTCTTATCCTTCAACTCGCGGGCGAGTTGCTGCCGCTGCCGATACAGCTCGAAGAACACATCCGCCTTGTTCTGCAGGATGTGCGCCTCGATGGGTTTGTAGATGAAATCGACGGCGCCCAATTCGTAACCTTTGAACAGCCGATGTTTTTCCCGATCGCCGGCCGTGACGAAGATTAGCGGGACGTGCCGTGAGCGCTCGCTGCCCCGCATCAGTTCGGCGAGTTCGAAACCGTCCATATCGGGCATCTGCACGTCCAAGAACGCCAATGCCACTTCGTTGGCGAGCACCAACTCCAAAGCTTCCGACCCGGAGCGTGCCAACAATAGATCGACGTCGTCGCGTTGCAAGAGCGCCGACAACGCCAGCAGGTTCTCCTCCAGATCATCGACCAAGAGACATTTTATTCGCGCTAGCATTCGTTTCCTAACCTGGCCAACGTACCGGCGATTTCCTCGAGGGTGAGGACATAATCGGGCGCACGATGCTGCAGGGCGGCGAGCACCATTTGCGGCGAATGCGCCGTGGCAGGATCCTGAATCATGGTGACGCCACCCGCATCCTGAATGGCGGCAAGCCCGCGGGCACCGTCGGCATTCGCACCGGTCAACAAAATCCCGAGTAATTTTCCGCGGTACACATCGGCGGCCGACTCGAAGAGCACGTCGATGGACGGTCGGGAATGATGCACCAGATCATCCACGGATAATGCCAGGCACGGGCCCGCATCCAGGAGTAGATGATAGTTGGTGGGGGCGAAGTATACCGTCCCCGGCGCCACCGGCTCTTTGTCTTGCGCCTCGCCTACCTTGACCGAGCATTTACGCGCGAAGATATCCGGCAAAAGACTCGGCTTGTCACGCGGCAGATGCAGCACGACGAAAACCGCCACTCGGGAGTTGGCCGGCAGCGCGGGCAACAGGATCGACAACGCTTCGACGCCGCCGGCGGACGCGCCGATGACCACGGCCTCGATGATTCCGCGCCAGGATACGTGTTCGTTCACGACGGGTTTTTTTTCTGATAGATGCGCTCGTCTTTGGCGAATTCGCCGAAAGCGTCGCTTTGCAGCGAAAAACGCAACGACTCCTTCGAGCCGAGGCCGAGAAAGCCTTGACGACACAATGAATCGCGAAACAGCCGCAGAGCCCGCTCTTGCAGGCCACGGTCGAAATAAATCAACACGTTACGGCAGGAAACGAGCTGCATCTCGGCAAACACGCTGTCGGTGGCCAGACTATGATCGGAAAATACCATGTGTTCTTTCAATGATTTGTTGAAGACTGCCCGACCGTAGGCTGCCGTGTAATAGTCGGACAACGAAGTGTCGGATCCCGAAGCATGATGGTTTACGGTAAAGCCCGCGATTCGCTCGATGTCGTAGACCCCGGCGGCCGCCTGCTGCAAGGTGTGGGGATTGATGTCCGTTGCATAAATCAAACTGCGGGACAAAAGCCCCGCTTCGTGCAACAGGATCGCGATCGAATAGGCTTCCTCTCCCGCGCTGCACCCGGCGATCCAAATCTTCAGCGACGGATACGTGCGCAACAACGGCAGCACCCGCTCACGCAACGCCCGAAAATACGACGGGTCTCTGAACATGTCGCTCACTTGAACGGTGAGATAATCCAGCAACGCCGAGAATATTTCAGGTTCGTGGATGACCCGATCTTGGAGCTGGGAAACGGTACGGCAGGCGAACCGCGTCATTGCGGCCTTGACGCGACGACGCAAGGAAGCGGCGGCGTAGCTGCGAAAATCATAGTGATACAGATGATAGATGGCGTCGATGAGCAGCCGCAATTCGACGTCGTCGTCGCGCTGGTCCGCGTCGCCGCCTGGAATTATTTCGGCATCCACACGCGCACCAAAGACAGCAGCTTCTCGACGTCCAGCGGCTTTGCGATGTAGTCGTTCGCGCCCGCGCTCAAACATTTCTCCTGGTCGTCCTTCATGGCTTTTGCGGTCAGCGCAATGATGGGTAACTTCTTCCATTCGGGACGCTTGCGAATCTCGCGCATGGCCGTAAAACCGTCCATTTCCGGCATCATGATGTCCATGAGCACCAGGTCGATGCGGGTCGACGCGGCCAGGCTTGCCGACAGCTTGGACAGCGCCTCGACGCCGTTACGGGCGATCTCGACCTTGGCCCCCTTCGGCTCCAGTACGCTCGACAGCGCGAAGATATTCCGCACGTCGTCTTCCACGACCAGCACGCGCCGCCCCTCGAGCGAGCGATCCCGGCTACGTGCCGTCTTCAGCATCTGCTGACGTTCCGGCGGCAGCTTCGATTCGACCTGGTGGAGAAATAGAGTCACTTCGTCCAACAGCCGCTCCGGCGAGCGGGCATCTTTGATGATGATGGACTTCGAGTAGCGCCGAAGCCGCTGTTCCTCGTCGAGGGACAGGACGCGGCCGGTGTAGACGATGACGGGAGGGAAGGTCACGTTCTCTTCCCGTGCCATGGTTTCCAATAAATCGTACCCGCTGTAATCGGGCAGATTGAAATCCATCACCATGCAATCGAAGGTCGAACTTTCGAGTTGCCGCAGCGCATCACCGGCCGTGGCGACTTCGACGATTTGCACATCGCCATGGGCGAGGAGTCGAGAAATACTTTCACGTTGACGAGGGTCGTCCTCGACGATCAGCACACGGCGTAAACTCTGCGGGGACTTCTCCCTCAGCGCGCGCAACGCCTCGACGAGTTCTTCGCGCTTGGCCGGCTCGCAGACCGCATGCACGGGGATGTGCCGGGTCCGCGCATCCTCCTTGAGCCGATCGAGCACGTTCAAGCCTGCAGCATCGGCGAGGGTGATATCCAATAAGATCGCACTCGGATCCAGGTCGGTAGCGGCCACCAATCCCTCGGTCGCCGAATGGGTGACGGCGCATCTGAATCCCATCTCGCACACCAGATCCCTCAGAACGGCTGCGAACCGCACGTCGTCTTCGATCACCAGAATGAGACGCCCGCCGCCCCCCGACGTACTGCGATCCTCACCGCGCACCGGCACCGGCGGCGAATCTTCATCTCCATCGGCGGGGGCGGCGACGACGGGCCTCGGTCCCGGGGGCGGTGCGGATTCCCGCATCGGCTCGTATTGCAAAGGCAGAGTCAGTGTGAAAACGCTGCCCTCGCCCACCGCACTGTGTAGGTCGATGGTGCCGCCGAGCAGCCGTGCCAGATCTCTCGAAATCGAAAGTCCGAGCCCGGTGCCGCCATATTTTCGATGAATGCTGCCGTCTGCTTGGCGGAACGCTTCGAAAATGACCTCTTGTTGATGCGCTGCAATGCCGACGCCCGTGTCGCGCACCGCGAAAGCCAGCCGACCGTCGGCAGCCGGGAATACCTGCAAAGAGACACCGCCTTTTTCGGTAAATTTGAGGGCGTTCGAAATCAGGTTCTTGAGAATCTGCGCGAGCCGTTGTGGATCGGTCTCCAGTGTTGCCGGCGTGCCCGGCTCGATGTGCGTCGAGAAATTCAGACGCTTTTGTTCCGCAAGCGGCAGGAACGTCTTGTTCAAGGCCTCGAGGGCGGCGGCCAGCGGCACGGGCTGCGTCGCCAAATCGATCTTGCCCGCCTCGATGCGCGACAGATCGAGCACATCGTTGATGAGGTCGAGCAAATCGTTGCCGGCCGATGAGATGGTCTGTGCGAATTTCACCTGCTGCTCGGTGAGGTTGCCGGTTTTATTGTCCGCCAGCAGTTTGGCCAGAATGAGAGTTGAATTGAGCGGCGTCCTCAACTCGTGACTCATATTGGCGAGAAATTCGCTCTTGTACTCGTTGGCACGGGCGAGATCTTCGGCCTTTTCGCTCAAAAATCGGTGCGATTTCGATAATTCGTCCTTTTGCTGCTCCAGAACCTGCGCCTGCTCCTCGAGTTGCGAATTGATCTGCTCCAGTTCTTCCTGCTGCGATTCCAACTGTGCACGCGATTCGCGCAGACTCCTACCCTGCTCTTCCAACTCTTCGTTGTTCACGCGCAGCTCTTCTTCGCGCGTCTGGAGTTCCTCGGCCTGCTGCATGGTTTCCTGCAGCAGTTCTTCGAGCCGGCTGCGATCCTGCGACGCCCTGATCGCGACGGCTATCTGCTCGGCCACCCGCGCAAGCAGGTCTTGCTGGGTCGAATCGGTAGTGCCGAAAAAACCCAGTTCGACGACGGCGAGAACCACGCCGTCGATACCGATGGGTGCGATCAGCAACTCGTTCGGCGTGCCGTGGCCAACGGCCGACCCGACCGGCAGGTAGCCCGCCGGTACGTCGCGTACGCGCATGACCCGATTCGCTTTGGCAACTTGACCCGCGAGCCCGTCGCCGGGGCGCAGCCGATCGATCTCGACTCCCGCCGGCAACGCGTAGCCCGCAATGCGCCGCAAGTGCCCGCTCTCGGCGATCAGCAGAGCGCCGACCTGAGCGCCGGAATAGATTGCCAGATAATCGAGGACGTTGGCGCTCAGGCGGTCGAGGGGTGGGTCGCCCTGCACGGCTGCGCCGATACCGATTTGTCCGGTCCGCAGCCAGGTGTCCAATTGCCGCACACGGAAGTCCCGCGCGGCCAGCAAAGCAGCGGTCGCAATCAGACATAACAGCACCGCGGAACCTCCCCCCGTGACCGCGAACGACACGGTCGCCGCGGATTGCGCTTCGAGGGTTCGGGTACTAATGAGAGTGCGCTCGGCAGCCACCATCTGATCGATCACCACACGTATCTGGTCCATGGTGTTCTTGCCGCGATCGGTCAGTACATAGGTCAAGGCCTGCTCGGGCTGGCCGGCACGCCGCAGGGCGACGGTGGCGCTCAACTCCGCCATCTTTTCGGCCGTCAGTCCCTGGAGCAGACCGAAACGCTGCTGCTGTTGAGGCATATTCGTGTCGATGAGCCGCGCCAAGACGGCCATCTGGCCGCCCAGGGCCACGTTGGCCTGTGAAAACGGCAACAGGTAGCTTTCCCGATTGGTGAGCAAAAATCCGCGTTGCCCGGTTTCGGCATCCTTCAACGACGACATCACCGTCTGCAACTGCGACACCGTTTCGATGGCGTCGGTCAGGCTCAGCGCACTGGTCGCCGCGTTTCGCAGCGATAGATAGGACAGCCCCGCGATGGTGATCACGGCCAGGAACGCAACCACGAAAGCCACGAAAGTCCTGGGCGCCATCGGCAGGCGACCGAGTGGGGCAGCAGTGACGGGTTGCGTACGAGGCTCAGCCATCATGCATAGTTTGCCACGGAGTACTCATCCGGTCTCGAAATGCATGCCGGCCCCGCAAGCGACGTCACCGCGTGTGCGAATACTCCGACAGCGCTGGCGTACATCCCATGCGGAGGTTGCCCTACGGCTTCGGCTGCAATGACAGGGTATTTTGTGGGCGGGTCGTGGCGCACTTACTAATGACAGCGGCACGGTTGGCATCGATCTATAAGAAAACATCAAGTAGAAAACACCAAGGAAACAATATGTTGGGCAAAAAGCTCGCCGGGCTGACCGGGCTGTCGATGTGGGTGATATTGAGTGCGTGCAATAATGCGAAGTCGCCCAATGCCGAGGCCAGCGGCGTCAGCGCCGCCGACCAGTCGGCCGCCAAAGAAGTCGCTGCGGCCACTCGGGCGGCTCAAAAGGACATCAGCAACGACGCGTACGCCATAGTTCTAGCCAAGGCGGACGGCGACCATAAGATCGCGATTCAAAAATGCGATGCGCTGCAAGACCACGACCAAAAGGTCTGTAAAGATCAAGCGGACGCGGACTACGAGGCAGCCAAGGCTAACGCTAAAGCCACTCGTGCCGCCAACGAGCCCACGGTCGGCACAGAGCACGAGTAGGTGTCGTTCTTTCAGACGCCTTGATTCAGCAAAGCGGCATTGCCGCCGGTTGCGGTGGTATTGACCGTGAGCGTGCGCTCGTTCGCGAAGCGCGCCAAATAGTGGGGACCCCCTGCCTTAGGCCCGGTCCCCGACAGGCCGTTGCCGCCGAACGGCTGCACGCCCACCACCGCCCCGATCATGTTGCGATTCACGTATGTGTTGCCGATGGCGGTGGCGTTGAAGATGTCGCGCCAGACGGTCTCGAGACGCGTCTGCACGCCTAGGGTGAGCCCGTAGCCCGTTGTCCGGATCGACTGGAGGACGGTTTCAATGGCGTCGGCGCGATATCTCACCACGTGCAGCAATGGACCGAACTCCTCGCGTGTCAGCTGATCGGCGCTACGCAGTTCGATCAAATGTGGTGCGACGAAGTGGCCGTTCGCATGCGATGCGTCCAGACGGCAGGCCTTGATGATGCGTGCCTCGTGCCGCATCCGATCGACGTGTCGCAGCAGACCCTCGGCCGCCGCGGCGGTAATGACCGGGCCCACGTCCGTCGCCAAATCGGCGGGATCGCCGATCACCAATTCATCCATGGCGCCCGCCAGCATCTCGAGCATGTTGTCCGCGATGTCTTCCTGCAGGAACAACAATCTCAGCGCCGAGCAGCGCTGCCCGGCGCTCATGAACGCCGAGCTCACCACATCGTCGATGACCTGTTCGGGAAGGGCCGTCGAATCGACGATCATTGCGTTCATCCCGCCGGTCTCGGCAATCAACGGCACGATGGCACCGTCGCGCGCAGCAAGCGCTCGGTTGATACGCAGCGCGGTCGCCGTCGATCCCGTCATGGCGACGCCCGATAAGGCCGGATGGGCAAATGCGATGGCGCCGAATGCCTGGCCCGCGCAGGGCACCAGCTGAACCACGTCGGCCGGCACGCCGGCCGCATGCAACAATTCGACGAAGCGCGCGGCGATCATGGGCGTGGGTTCGGCCGGCTTCGCCACCACGGCGTTGCCAGCAGCCAAGGCGGCGGTGATCTGCCCCGCGAAAATCGCCAGCGGAAAGTTCCAGGGACTGATGCAGGCAAACACGCCGCGGCCATGCCAGGACAGCTCGTTGAGTTCGCCCGTAGGGCCGTCCAAGCGTACCGGCTGGGCGAATTGCTGACGCGCGCCCAGTGCATAATAGCGACAGAAATCGACGGCCTCGCGCACTTCCGACATCGCATCGGGCAACGTCTTACCTGCTTCTCTTACCAGCAAGTCGTAGAAATCCAGATGAGCGGCTTCGAGCAGATCCGAAACGCGCTCCAGACACTGCGCGCGCGCGGCGCCGCCGAGCGCGTTCCAGGCAGGCTGCGCGGCATGACACCCATCGAATGCCCGCACGATTTCCGCGGGCGTCGCGTCGCGGATGGTGCCCACGGTCGGAACACGCGAACGACGCTGCCTCAGCCCCGCTTGCAACACGTCGAGCACCTGCGGATTGCCGACGTCGAAGCCGTGCGAATTGCGCCGATCGGGATATAAAAACGCTGGATTTGGCAGGCGCGGATGCGCGTATGTCGCGACGCGCTCGAGTTCGGCGATCGGATCGCGCACGATGTCGGCAACCGCCACCTGTTCGTCCATGAAGCGATTGACGAAAGAGGTATTGGCGCCATTTTCGAGCAACCGCCGCACCAAATAGGCCAGCAAGTCCTTGTGCTCGCCCACCGGAGCGTAGACGCGGACCTTGGGAAAATTCGCAATTTGTTTGGCGGCTTCCGCGTAGAGCAGACGACCCATGCCATGGAGACGCTGGAACTCATAGTCGGCCCCGGGAGGAGCCAGTTCCAAGATGGATGCGATGCTGTGCGCGTTGTGGGTGGCGAATTGCGGCAGGATGACGTCCGCATGGCCGAACAGACAGCCGACGCACGCCAGATATGACACGTCCGTCGTGACCTTGCGGGTGTAGACCGGGTAGCCTTCCAGGCCGCGCTCCTGACTGCGCTTCACCTCACTGTCCCAATACGCCCCTTTGACCAGACGAATCGTCATTCGGCGCGAATACGCTCGCGCCGTGGCGGCTATCCAATCGATCACATCCAGAGCCCGTTTGCTGTAGGCCTGCACGGCGAGACCCAAGCCCGGCCAGTCCCGCGTGGCCGCATCGCTCGCGAGAGCCTCCATGACATCCAACGATAGATCCAAACGGTCTGCTTCCTCGGCATCGATGGTCAGCTGCACGCCGAGCGCCGCCGCGCGGCGTGCCAGTGCGACCACTTGCGGTACCAACCGTGCCATCACCCGGGCGTGCTGCAGCAGCGAATAGCGCGGCTCCAAGGCGGACAACTTGATGGAAATACTCGAGACTTCTTGGGACGGCCGGCCTCGCACCGCGGCGCCGATGACGTCGATGGCGTGTTCGTACGAGCGCAGATAGCGTGCCGCGTCGGCCGACGTTCTCGCGCCCTCGCCCAGCATGTCGAACGAACACAAACCCACGTCGGCTTCCCGCGCGCTGCGTGCTTGCGCCTCCTCGATGGTGCGTCCGACCACGAATTCGCCGCCGATGATGCGCATGGCGCGGCGCACCGCAAGCCGCACCAAGGGCTCGCCGGCACGGCGCGTAAGCTTCTTGATCCAGCCCGACGCATCCGACTGGATGGCGGGATCGAGTTCCAAGATGCCACCGGTCAGCATCAATCCCCACGTCGACGCATTGACGAACAAAGATTCCGATTTGCCCGAATGCGAGGACCAGTCCCCCGTCGCCAGCTGCTCGGCGATCAATCGGTCGGCCGTCGCATCGTCCGGAATTCTGAGCAACGCTTCCGCAATGCACATGAGTGCAATGCCCTCCTGATTCGACAAGCCGAACTGTTGCAGGAAGGCATCCAGAAAGGGTCGCTCGTCGCGCCGCGCACGCGCGCCCTCCACCAACGCCATGGCTGACGACACGGCCCGGTGACGCGCCCCCCCGGTCAGTTCAACGCGCTGAAGGAGATACGCCACCGACCGGTCCTCCGGCCACAAGGCGTGCTCGCGCATCCGCTCACGGAGCGCTGCCCGGGCCACCGGAGTCGTGACGCTATCCCATTTGGCTACCATCGGGCGGCTCCCTGTACAGTGACCCAGAATTATCCTGAGCCCGAATTATCGTCGAGCACCGCGCAGAACACCAACGGCGCCGCTGCCGGTGCGGGTGCCGCGGAACCCACCACATATCTATCGCCGGGCTGCATGACGGCAAGCTCCCACGGCTCCAAGCGAATGACGGCCTCGCGATGACCGTCGAGCGACAGGGGAGCGTCGACGGCGACTATCAGATGCACGTGTGCGGCCGGGACCACCCCGTGAAGGGGTTCGCTCAACCGCTTCACCCGAACCTGCACCATTGACATCGATTTCGACACCATGAGATTCAAATCCACGCACGGACCATCCGCCAAGTCGCATCGGGTCGGGACGGCGCCGTCG
>CAZZXZ010000027.1:0-30800 GCA_964658135.1 uncultured Acetobacteraceae bacterium
GATGCCGTACTTGGCCGGCGAATACGCGGCGGCGCCGAGGCCGACGAACGACTCGCCGGCCTCGAATTCCAGATCGATCTGGTAGCCGACGATGCCACGCAGACGGTAGACCTGATCGGCGTCGTATGGGGTCGAGCGCACCCGGCTGTCGACGGCGCCGCGCGGCGGCGTCAGCTCCGCTCGAGACGGCGCCGCTTGCAGCAGCGCCCGCAGCAACAGCGCGCTCATCGTGAGGATCCGTAGCGCCGTGCTGCGGCGCTGCTCAGGGTGCATGCTGCACCTGGGGGTCGTGGGCCGCCTCGACCGCCACTTCCGGCTCCGATTTGAAATCGAGAATCTTGAAGCCGAGCGGATTCCAGCGCCGTATCTTCGGATCTTTGGCCGGCGCGCCATAGGCGTATTGAATGGTCGCTACCCAATGGGTAAATTTTTCGTCCGTGCCGCCGCCCTGCCGCAGGGCTTTCAGGTACCGAACCTGTGCCAGATCCGACAGGCCGCTCGAGCGCGTGAAAAAACTCACCGACGTGACCTGCACCCGCACGGAACTTCCGTCTTTGTAGAGGTTCAACGGCGAGGCGGGATTGGTGGCGGTCCACTCGGCGTACCACGCCTGATTGCGTTGCGCCGAGTGAAACGATCCGCATTCCTCGTAATCGCTTTCCGCCGTCGCGAAATTGAAGCGTTCGCACACCGTCAAATAATGCGATAGAAAATAACGCGTCACGGTTTCCTGCGGTGCCGTGTCCCCGACATTGACGGGCACGACGTCGACGATGCCGGTGCTGTTATCCACCCGCACGACGAACGGCTCGACCTGCTTCAAGGGCGTCAGCACCACCATCGCGGCGGCCCCGGCGAGGGCGCACACCCAGCCGGCGGTGGCTACCCACCAAGCGATGGAGGTCATGCGCCGATCATTCGCCGCGCGGTCCGCGTCCCACGAATCCGCTTCCCGAAAGTACGCCTGCAGCGCCTGGGTATCGCTCATGGCGCGCCCTCGACGTTAGGCAACGCGACGGCGCCGGCGCCCGCCGCCGCGGGTAGGTTGACCGGTTGTAAATGGCCGTCGCAGCGCACGGTGTGCGAGGCACAGCCCTGCAGCAGCAAGAACAAAAACATCACCCTGCGCATGATTACCCTCCTTGGTATCCACGTACTCGTCGGTATCGACTTACTCGCCCGCAATGAAGCGACGCGGTTCAGCGTCGTGCATTGCGCCATCCTCGGCTGACCGCCGCCACGCCGGCACCCGCTTTGCGCTGCAAATACTCGCCCGATTGGGCAGCGGCTCCGCCCACCGCGCCGGCCAGATGCGGTGTGGTCAGCGCCGCAGTCGAGGCGACCACCGGACCGCCCCGCTGCGTGATGCGGCTTGCCGACCGGCTCACCACGCCGAAGGTGTTGAGAGCCAAACCTCCCGCCAAAGCGGATGCGATGGGCATCACCTGACGCAGAATCAAGAAGACGATGACGGCGACCAGGACCATGTTGAGGGCGTCCACCGTGACGATGGCGGCGCCGCGCGCGGCGGTCTGCGTCGCATAGGATTGCACCACCTGCAACAGCAGCGCCGCGATCATGACGGTCAAGACGGTAATGAGCGCGTAATTGGCCAGCTGGGCGATCCACGCCGAAAAAAACCGGCGCGTCGCCTCGAAAAACAAGGACGCGATGAACAGCGGACCCAGCGCCAGCAGGACGGCGAGCGCGATACTCGACAAGGCGATCAAGAACATCGCATACACACACAGCACGCCGATGAGACACCAGACGATGATGCCGGCGAGGTAGTAACCGAAGTCGCCGCTCATGACGCCGCCCTTGCTCCACAGGTTGCCGGCCACCGTGCCGCCCCGATCCCAAATGGTATCGATGGTGCCGATCGGATCGCCGCTGCCGATCACCGCGGCCGCGAGTTGCGACGGGGCGTGGTAGAACGTGTCGACGATGAGCGTGTTGTACAGCCACAGGCGCAATCCCACGCCGAGAATCAACGCGAGCATGCCGATGCGCTTCAAACCGGCGATCAGCGGTTCGTCGATTTTTCCGGTCAAATGCAGATAGCCCCACGCCATCACGTACACGGTGGCGAGAGTTACCACGGCAGGCTCCAGCACGCCGGCGAGGCGTGCTGTGTTTTCGCCGATGTAGGTGGCCAGCTGACCGTTCAGCCAGCTCCAGAATATTTCGAAAAATCCCATGGGTCGTCCTGCGCTTACGGTACTGGCTGAAAGCGGTTGGAGAAGTCGCCGTGGCCGGCGACGACTTGTTCACGCTCCTGTTGCTTGTTGACGGCTTCCTGGGCCTGGGTGGCCTGCTGCAGGATATGCAATTTGGTCTGTTCGTTTTGCAGCATGCCGAGCTCGGCGCCGATCCTGGCCTGCAAGTCGAGAATGCTTTTCTGGTCCTGTGCGCCGCCGATGGCGTCGATCAGACTTTGCATCGAGGCGAAGCGGCCGCTCGCGTTGGCCAGGGCGGTTTGCGCCAGGGCCTGCTGCAGGCTGCTCGCGCGGCGGCCCGCCACGATGTGCTGCTGATTCGTCGTCGTGAGCGCGGCCAGCTGGGTGTTGGACAACAACGCATTGGCTTGCATCGCATCGCGGACGCCGGATCCGAGCGCGGAGTCGTCGCCCGCGCCACCTTGCATCGTGGTCGCGAGCTGCGACCAGCTGGTCGGCAGATAATTTCGTGGCGTCCCGCGCAGCAGCAGCTCCATCCCGCGCCGACCGGTCATGGTCTGCAAGGCCTGCCTGGCCTGCGTGAGTTGGTCGTAAGCCGTCTGCAGCTGGCGCTCCAGGGTGGCGACTTCTTGGACGAGTTGCACGATGGCCGGGATGTCGATGACCGCCATTTGAGCGCGTGCGTCAGGGATCACCGCGATCGACAACACCAGCAGTGGAATCGACAAGCGGCGGTAACGAATCTTCATGAGCCTCTCCTTGGCTGGGATTTTGTAGAAAAGCCGGTAACCATTGCGCCGGGTCGGCGCCGTGCGTCGCAATCAGTTCATGCATGCGCGCGACGCGGTTTACCCGACCGGATATGACCGCGAGCTCCGCATCGAAGCCCTTCAAATCGAGCTGGCACACCACGCTGTGATGCGCTTGTTTCACCAAGAACATCCGTGATCCGGGCTCGAGCTGGTCCTTCAGCAGACGGAACTCGCGCGCCGTCAGGCCGAAGCCGGCGGTGTACTCCGCGAAGTCTGCGTCGGCGTTCGGAAAGAACACCTTGGTGGGTGTCTGTTCCACCAAGGTTCGGCTGATGGGACTGTCGAGCACGTCGCTCGCGCTCTGCGTCGCCAGGCACATCACGCCATTCAATTTGCGCCAGGTCTTGGGGCCGTCCTTGGCGAAGTTTTCGAAGGCCTGGTCCGCCAGCAAGCGCCAGAATTCGTCCATCCAGCACACCAGCCGCCGGCCATCGAGCAGCTGACGCACCAAGTGAAACAAATACAAGGTGACGGGTGCGCGCAGCAGCGCGTGATCGAGGAATTCGGTGACGTCGAAGCCGATCACCGAGCGGGCGGATAGATGCGCCGCGAGCGTATCGTCGGGGTTGTCGAAAACCCAGGCGTAGTCGCCGGCGCAGGCGGCGCACCAGCGCGACAGGCGTGCATACAATCCCTCGGGATCGGTGGGATCGAGGAATTCCACCAAGCGCGATAAACGCCGGGCCGACGGTTCGAGCGCCAACGTGCCACGCAGCGCCTGGTCGAGATCCGCCTGCTCGCGTACCGAGCGCTCGGCCGCCACCGCGCCGGCCGCGCCGCGGCGGCTGAGTTCGTTCAGCCAGGCTTTGAGAAACTCGACGTTGGCCGGAGTGACGGGCAGTTGCAGCGGATTGAAGCCGGTCGGCAGTCCATTCTTGAGCGGGAAGTAGTCGCCGCCCAGCGCCCGCACGAGGATCTCCAGGCCGCGATCCTTGTCGAACACCACTTGGGTGGCGCCCTGGCGCGCCAGCAGGGCGATCAAAAAGCCGATGAACACCGTCTTGCCGGAACCGGTCGGTCCGCAGATCAACGTATGACCGGTGTCCTTGCGGCTGCCGCCGTCCGGATCGGTGGGGTCGCTGGCGTGCAGCGAAAAATAATACGGTGAACGGGCGCTGGTCACCAGGACGGCCAGAGCATCTCCCCAGTGATTGTCGCTAGCCCGGCCCAACGGATAATTATGAAACGGCGCCATGGCCGCCAGGTTTCGCGACGTAATCGGCGCCTTGCGCGGCCGCATCGGGAAATTCCCCGGCAACTGGGCCCAGAACGCGGCCTCGAGACCGAGATCCTCGCGCGCCACCAGCATGCCGGAGTCGGCGAGCAGACTGCGCGCCAATGCCACGTGCTCGTTCAGCCCCTTGAGCCGGGCACCTCGAACCTCGGTTGCCGGGCGCTCGATCGACGTCATGACTTGCAGCGACAGATGATGATCGCCCATGACGAACTCGTTGCTGGTCAGGGCATCCAGGGCGTCTCTCAACTCGGCTGCCTGCGACACCGCGAAATCGCCCGCATTGGCCATTCGATTGCATTGACGCTGCAGCAGCGCTTGACCCGTCCCCTTGGCTAGGAACGCGAACGACTGGGTCAGCACGAACGAAAGCGGCGCGGACAGCAACCGGTTGTACATCCCCACGGTGCTGGGCGTGGGGTATTCCTTGATGCCGAGCATGGCGCCCACGCGCGTCTCGGTGGGCGTTCGATACTCCAACGTTTCGGTGCCGAAGAACAGTCGGCTGCTCGCCAGCGCGTGGTTGAGCGGCGTGCGCGGCAGCGGCATGCGCTGCCATTCGCCATTGATCAGCAGCCCGAGGTACTCGAGCAACGAGGAACACCAGCGCGCACCGTGCCGGTAGGTACCCAACAACTCCGGCTCGTAGCGGACCAGCGAGGCATGCAGCGTCTGCGCCAGTTTCTCGCAGGCATCGAGAGCGTCGGTCAATTCCAGCCGCGAATTGTCCCGCTGCGTTCGCGACAGCAGCCGCGACAGCAAGCCGGTGGCGAGTCCCGCAGCCGGGCGAAACAACACGCTTAGATAGACCTCGTTCTGCATGAGGGTTTCACCGCAGATCCGGCGCGAGTAGCGACGCCATAGATGGTCGGCGAAGTCGCGGGGCGCCGACCCCGGCCGATCGCCGCCGCGGTCGAGACCGCTCACCGCCGCGCGGCGGCGGACCACCTGGCTCCACAGCGCGACGCCGGGATCGGCGATGTTCCGCCACAGGACGTTCAGCCGCTCGTGCCAATTATTGAGCTCTTCGTCGTCATTCGTTTCGAAAGCGGCGCCGCCCAGGCGGAACGTCTGCAGATAATCGCCGAATTGCGTGCGCACGACATGCCGCGCAACGTGGGCGGTGTAGGGAATCCGGTCGGCGGTGCCGAACTCGCGTCGCGCCACCGCACTGCGATTTATCGTGCGCATGACGGTTCCCGGCGGCGACGCCGTCCGCGGGCGCTCGGCAGATCGAGATCGAGAGGGCAGTAGCTGCTCGCCTGCCAGACACGGTAGTTGGCGAACAACGCGGGCAGCCGGGTCCGCCCCCAAAGTAAAACCAGATCGAAAAACCGCGCGTCCCGGGCGCACAAGAGCAGGCAGACGCCATGGATCGGTGCACACAACAACAACGTCAGTAGATTCTTCGTCAACAAGAACGCCTCCATGGTGAACATCATGTTGAAGAGCAGCGCCGAGTACGTGACGCCCCAGCGCATGGGCGGGCGCGTGGCGCCGACGAAGAGCGGATCGACGATCAATCCTGCGGCAGTGTCGTTCACGATGGCCCCTAGACCCCGAACATGCCGCGAATCCAGGTCACGATCTGCGGTGCGCCGAAGGCGATCGCAATACCCAGAATTGCACCGATGCACCACCCCCACGACATCCGATTCGCCATGGCCATACCGCCCAACACCATGACCAAGATGATGGCCACCGGCGTCAACCACGCCAAAATGTTGGTTTGTAAGGCCGTGGCACCGGTCATGAATGGCGAGGCCTGCGCCAAAGCCGAATCGGGAAGTAGAACGACCACGGCAAGCAGCAGCGGAATGAACGCGAGATGTCGCAGGATCGAAAGCGGCTTACCGCTGACGCGGGACGTGCGGGGATGATGCATGGCGGAATTCCTTTTCCGAGAAAGACGAGCTGGGATGCGAAGGGAGCGGCTAAACCTCCGCCTCGAGTGCGTCGATTGCCTTCTCGTCGCGGCGTGCCGCCAGCTCTTCGCGCTTCATCTTCCCCGGCGCACCGAAGCGAAAGCTTTGCACGATGAACGAATAATCATATTGCTTTTCGCCCTCGCGATCGGTCCAGTTGTTGGACTTGATCTGCGCCTGCAAGATGAGTTGATCGCCCTTGCGCGCGTTTTTGACGATGGCTTCGCCGAGACCCTCGAAGGCCACGAAATAAACGCTGGTGACGGCTTCGCGAACGTTGCCGTCATCGTCCTTACCCGCGTAATCGTTACCGACCAGACAGATACGCGTATACGAAATGTCGCCCTTGAGCGCCAACTCGGGATTTCTTGCAAGATTGCCGACGGCGGTGACTGTGAAACTATTCATGACTACTCCTTTGACGTGATGAGGCGCGAGCGAAGAGTTCAATTCCTCGTCCGCGTGTCATGCAGTGTGGGAGAGTCGATGCGAAACTAAAATATCCTTATGTGCCGGATTCGCCGAGATAGAGACGCCGCGCTCACACGCCGGGTTTCGCGATCTCGGAAAACGCGTGCTTCAGCCACGATTTGACGCGCTGCCGTTCCAGAATACCGAGTCCGCTGGTGTCGGCGTCGCTCTTGTTGGCGACCGCCCAAAAACTCACGCTGCTCGCGTCGATTTTGATCATCGACAGCTCGTGCAGCCGTTTGATGTGGATGACCACGGCGCCCAAGGCGATGGCGCGTTCCTTCTCGCCCGACGCATCCAGGATTCGAAAATCGTCGCCGCGCACTTCGTTCAGAACCAATACGTAACTCAAACGATTGCCGTGCCGATCCAATAACCGCTTGAGCAGATCGACCGAGTCCTTGCCCGAGTCCATCACGTGCCAATAGCGGATGTGCAAGCTCAACTCGGGCGCGACTTCCAGCAGCTGCGAATCTTCCATCCACTGCGTCAAGCCCTGCTGCGTCTGGGCGGCGAGATCGACCAGGATGCGTCGCTCCGGGTTCTGTGCGGCGGCATCGACGATGGCATCGAGACTTTCGTATTTGTCGATCAGCACCGGGGACGCGTAACCCGCATAGAACCGCATCAACGCACCGTGCGAGCGATCGGAATCGAAACCGAGAAAGGCGACGTTATGGTCGATCATGTACTGCGCCACCAGGCGCGACACCAATGACTTGCCGACTCCGCCTTTTTCGCCGCCTACCAAATGAATGTTCGTCATGAATGCTCCAAGGCTATTTTTTTAAGGGGCGCCAATCTACCACGCGAGCGCGCGTAACGATGTGAGCCGCGCGGTTGTGTACCGATCCGCGCCGCATGGGCGTGTACCGATGCACGCGACACCAGACACGCGCGCGCAGCGACGCGCGCCGCGCGTGCGGCGCCGCCGGTAAGTCAGATCGATGAGTGGTTCAATGCGTTTTGAGGGAGCCGCTCACGGCGCCGCCGCTCGCCGCGAGCTTGTCCATGACCTCTTTGTGAAGCCACACATTCATAGTGGCGGAGTCGGCCGTGTCGCCGGTGTAGCCAAGCTCCTGAGCCAGCTGTTTGCGATTCGTCAGACTGGGATCGAGACCCACCAGCTTCATCAAATCGACGATGGATGACTGCCAATTCAATTTCTGGGAATTCTTGGCCGCCATCTGCGTCAACTGCGCTTGCAGCGCAGCCGGGGACTCCGCGGGCGGGCTTGCCGCCGCAGCAGCCGACGTGCTGGGGGCCGGTGTGGCTGGAGCGGACGCGGCGGTCGCGCCCGGAGCAGGCGCGGCGGTGGGGGTGGTCGGCGCAGCCGCGGCATGCCCGAAAATCGCGTTCTTGATGCTGTCGAAAATACTCATGGTGGTTCCTTCATGTTGACTGACGAGAGTTTACCGCGTCGGGCCATAGCCTTGAGGAAGGCTCGGCATTAACCTCGCAACCCTTGGTGCAACGAGGTCGGACCGCGGCGGACCGGCACTCTAACGCACTCTTCTTGCGAGCATGTGAAATGACTTCAATTGAGCCTTCCGTCAAAATCGCCGTCCTCGACGACTATCAGCGGGTTGCCTTGGACATGGCGGATTGGAGCCGCGTTCAAGTACTCGCCAAGGTCGACGTCTATGGCGATCACCTCGCCGAACCGGACGCCGTGGTGCAGCGTTTGCAACCCTACGATGTGGTCTGTGTGATGCGCGAACGCACGCCGTTGCGCCGGCTGGTCCTCGAGCGGCTGCCGAATTTGAAATTGATCTGCTCCACGGGAAAACGTAACGCGTCGATCGATGCGGACGCCGCTGCCGCGCGCGGCATCGAAGTGGTGCACACCGGCTATGCTTCGACGCCGACGATCGAACACGCGTGGGCGCTCATTCTGGCGAGCGCACGGCACATCGTGACCGAGAATGCGTCGTTGCGCACCGGCGGGTGGCAACTCAGCCTCGGTGAGGATCTGGCCGGCAAGACGCTGGGCATCCTGGGTCTGGGCAGCATCGGATCGCAGGTTGCCAAGATCGGTCTGGCGTTCGGCATGAACGTCATCGCGTGGAGCCAGAATCTGACGCCGCAGAGCGCTGCCGCTGCCGGCGCGCGCTGGGTGTCCAAGGAAGATCTGCTGCGCACCGCGGATATCGTCTCGATTCATCTGGTCTTGAGTCAACGTACCACCGGCTTAATCGGCGCTGACGAGTTTGCGTTGATGAAAACATCGGCGCGCTTGATCAACACGTCGCGTGGACCCATCGTCGATGAAGCAGCGCTCATCGACGCGCTCGTGACTCGGCGCATCGCCGGCGCAGCCATCGATGTGTTCGACACCGAGCCGTTGCCGCTCGATCATCCGTATCGACACATCGATCATCTGCTCGCAACGCCGCATATCGGGTACGTATCGCGCAATCTCTATGAACGATTTTACGGCGACACGGTCGTGAACATTTTGCATTGGTTGGAATCCCGCGGCTTGACGTGACGAACCGCCGCGTGATGTGATCGCATCTTGAAAGTGGTTGGCACCGCATCGCTTCAGCGCATTACTCCAGTGTTACATTTTAACGAACGACTTCCATGAATACAGCCGTCAAGCCGGACACTGGACCGGCCATCGAAGCGGCCATTCTGCGCGCCGAAGAAGCGTTCTCCGCAGCCAACCCGTTGAGTCGCGCTCAGCACGAGCGCGCCGTCAAAATAATGCCGGGCGGTCTGTCCAACCAACGTCTCTTTCATTCGCCGTTCCCCTTGAGCTTCAGCGGCGGAAAAGAGGCGCGGATCGTCGACGTCGACGGGCACGAGTACCTGAGCTTGGTGGGCGATCATGCGGCCGGCGTGTACGGTTTCAGCTGCGCGCCCATTCAGCGAGCCGTGCGCGAGACGGTGCAATCCGAGGCACTGTCGGGCGGCTCGAACGCCATCGAAATAGAATTGGCCGAGACCATCTCGCAACGCATTCCGTCCATGGAACGAGTGCGCTTCTGTGGTTCCGGTCCCGAGGCGATTCTATGGACCGCGCAGCTCGCTCGTCAGGCCACGGGCCGCCCCAAGCTCATGGTCTTCAATGGCTGTTACCACGGCGGCTTCATGAGCTACGGCTCGGCGGCCACCCCGTTGAGCCTGCCGTTTCCGGTGCTGGTCGGCACCTACAACGACGTCGCGGGCACTCGTGAGCTGCTGCGCGCGGTCGGCGGCGACCTTGCCGCGGTGTTCGTCGAACCGGTAATGGGTTTCGGCGGTGCCATTCCGGCCAGCACCGAATTTCTCAAGATGGTACGCGAGGAAACGCGCCGTTTGGGTATCGTGCTGGTCTTCGATGAACTCATGAGTGCCCAGCTGGCACCCGGCGCCGTGCAGGGTTTGCGCGGCATCCACCCCGACTTGACGGCGCTCGGAAAATTTTGGGGCGCCGGTTATTCGCTCGGTGCCTTCGGCGGCCTGCGCGAATTGATGCAGCATGTCGAGCCCTCCGCGGGCGGTCTCTTTTCGCAATGCGGCAACAACAACACCCTGGTCGCGATGGCCGCCGGTCTGGTCGGCATCCGCGACGTGTACACGCATGCCGCCTGCATTCGGTTGAATTCTCTGGGCGACAGCGTACGGCTGCAATTGAACGCGCTCGGGCGTTCGTTGGGTATCGGCTTTCAGGCCATGGGTCTCGGCGGTGTGCTCAACGTGCATTGGAACGATGCGCCGCTCACCGAACCCTCTCAGGTGGAACCGGCCGCCTCGCCGCTGCGGCGGCTGTTCCAGTTGGAAATGCTGGCACGCGGCTTCTTCGTCGCGCAGCGGGGCATGATCACGCTGTCATTGCCGATGACCGACACCGATATCCGGGATTTCGTCGGCGCCGTGCGCGAGTATCTGGTGCGCAATGCCGACATCCTGCCGCGGGCGCGGACTTTTTGAACCGCGGGCGCGGACCGGCGGCGCGCCGCTCGGCCGTCCGCTAATCGGTGCGTATCTGCGCGTCGTCGCGCGCCTCGATGCCGGCGGGCTGCCACATGCGAAAGCCGCCTAGAAACGCGAAATCATTGCTGCCGAGGCGTGCGCCTTTCGGCATTTTCTTGAGTTTGCGGGCGTTGCCGCCGCCGAGCACCACGTAGTCGGCCTCCAACGCCGTACGCAACTGCTCCACGATATCTTCGACCACGTGGCGCCACTTCTTGCCGCCCAAACGGTGTCGACCGGCCTCGCCGGCGTAGTCCTCGAACGTCTTGCCCTTCTTGTACCGCATGTGCGCCAGTTCCATCGATTCGACGACGCCGTCGACGATCATCGCCGAACCCAGCCCGGTGCCGAGACCGAGGAACAACATCCGACCGCCTTCATAGCTGCCGATCGCCTGCATCGTGGCATCGTTGATGACCTTGGTGGGGTGACCCAGCGCCGCGCGAAAATCGAAACCCACCCAACCGCGGCCCAAATTGTGCGGTTCGGTCAGGATCTTGCCGTGCACGACGATGCCGGGATAACCGATCGACACCGCTTGGTAGGTCCAGTTGCCGGTCAGTGCATGAACGCCCGTCACCATCTCGCTCGGTGTCAGTTCAGGGCCCGATTCGAACTGCCGCGTCTCCTGACCGCCGGACAAACGGGCTTTGACGTGACTACCGCCCACATCGATGGCGAGTACGCGGGGATGTTTCGAGGTCTTCATAGGTTGGCAACCATACCGGGTTGCCGATCGCCCCGCCATCACTCGGT
This sequence comes from uncultured Acetobacteraceae bacterium, assembly GCA_964658135.1. Classification (GTDB taxonomy): domain Bacteria; phylum Pseudomonadota; class Gammaproteobacteria; order Steroidobacterales; family Steroidobacteraceae; genus Bog-1198. The sequence continues at coordinate 11,339 of CAZZXZ010000027.1, forward strand.
GTGACGAGACGCATACGCTCACGCTCGGCTATGATCTGGAGCGGGATCTCACGGCGCGTCAGCCCTCATCTAGGAAACACTGCATGTCCAATGAAAGCGCGATTCGGCGCGATGTCGGTACCGTCGCGTTGATGTTCACCGGCTTGGGTTCCATCATCGGCTCGGGGTGGTTGTTCGGCGCCTGGCGCGCGGCGCAGCTGGCGGGACCCGGCGCGATCTACGCGTGGATCATCGGTGCGGTGGTCATTCTCTTCGTCGCGCTGACCTATGCCGAATTGGGTGCCATGTTTCCGGAATCGGGAGGCGCGACACGTTACGGACACTACTCGCACGGCGCGCTGGTGGGATTCGTCGCAGGCTGGGCAGCCTGGATCGCGATCGTCTCGGTCATTCCGGTCGAGGCCGAAGCGTCGGTGCAGTACATGAGTTCGTGGCCGTGGCCGTGGTCGCATGGGCTCTACGTGCATGCCGCCAATGGTCAAGGCGAGCTGACGTTTCCGGGTCTGTCGATAGCGGCGGTGCTGGTCATCATTTATTTTCTGCTCAATTTTTGGAGCGTGAAGGTCTTTGCCAGCACCAACAGCGCCATCACGTTCTTCAAGCTGGTGGTGCCCGCCGCGACGGCCGCCGCGCTCATCCATACCGGCTTTCACTGGGAGAACTTTCACGTCGGCATCCATGGCGGCGCGCACGTCGGCAACCTTGCCTCCATCCTGACGGCGGTGGCGACCAGCGGCATCGTCTTCAGCTACAACGGCTTTCAGAGCCCGGTGAATCTCGCGGGCGAGGCGCGCACCCCGGGTCGCAGCGTGCCGATCGCGATTTTCGGCTCCATTCTGCTGAGCACTGCGATCTATCTGTTGCTGCAGGTGGCGTTCTTGGGAGCGGTGGCTCCGGATCACCTGAACGAAGGTTGGGCGGCGCTCGAATACAGCTCGCCGTTCGCGCAGCTGGCGCTCGCGCTGAATCTGAACTGGCTGGCCGTGCTGCTGTATGCCGATGCCTTCGTGAGCCCGAGCGGCACCGGCAGCACGTACACCGCCACCACGGCCCGCATGATCTACGCCATGGAACGCAGCGCGACGATTCCGGCGGTGTTCGGCCGCATCCACCCGCGCTATGGAATCCCGCGTCCCGCCATGTGGCTCAACCTGTTGGTGTCGTTCGTGTTCCTGTTTTTTTTCCGCGGCTGGGGAAAGCTCGCGGCGGTAATTTCGGTGGCCACCATCATCACGTACCTGGTGGTGCCCATCAGCGTCATGGTGTTGCGCCGTACCGCACCGCATCTGCACCGTCCCTTGCGGGTTCCAGGACTCGGCGTGCTCGCCCCCATCGCCTTCGTGCTCGCCACGTTGATGTTGTACTGGGCGCGCTGGCCGCACACGGCACAGATCATGTTATTGCTGGTGGTGCCGCTGCCGTTTTATTTCTATCACCAACGAAAAAACGGGTTTCAAGAGTTTGCGGCGAATCTGCGCGGCGCGTGGTGGCTGGCGGGTTATCTCGTGGTCATGTGCGCGCTGTCCTGGGCCGGCAGCACGGAATTCGAGGGGCGCGGCTACATTGGCTACGGTTGGGATCAGGCCACCGTCGCGCTGGCGGCGCTCGTGTTCTATGCCTGGGGCATACGCAGCGGCTGGAGCACGCCGGCCGTGCAAGCCGTGGAGAGCGATCACCCGCCGCGAGGAACGCTCTGAGCGCGCGCTCAGCAGAACGGCTCGACCAGCGCGCGCAGCGGCGCGAGCGCCTCGGCATGATGCTGCCACTGGGCGACCGACGAGGCGTACAGCGGACGGCGCACCTGCGCGGCACTGGCCGTGGTCGACGCAGCGGGGTTGCGGTGAAAGTCGAGACACGCATCCTCCCAGTCGAGACCACAGTGCGCCAACAGCCGCGCCGTCTCGCCCGCTTGATCGGCCACCAACGCCTCGTAGCTCAAATCGTAAACGACCCCCGGCAGCGTTTGCCGCCAATGATCCATGAGACGCCGGTAGGCGGTGTAGTAATGGCCGATGTCCTCGAGGTCGTACGAGAAGGGATAGCCGTCCTGGAACAGGGTTTTGTACATCGCGTAGCCGGCCGCCAGCGGGTGCCGCGTCACGTGAATGATCTTCGCGTCGGGGAGCGCACGGGCAATCAGTCCGCAGTACAAATAGTTGAGCGGCATCTTGTCGATGAAACGGCCCGTGCCGTCGATGCAGTCGTACGCGCGGGCAAGATAGTCACGCCCGAGCGCCACAAAATCCAAGGCCGCGGACGCGCGCACGAGTTCGCGGCGCGGTAGCCGACGGCCGGTGCGCGCAGCGACGGCGTCGGTGATGGCCAGAGCGAAACAATTCAGCTCGCCGGCCGACGTGAGCGCGGAGTGACTGCCGAGAATGCGTTCGACCAAGGTGCTGCCGCTGCGCGGCAGACCGACGATGAAGATGGGCGCCGCGGCGGCCGGCGCGGCGTGTGCCGCGCCCGCACCAACGTCCGCTGCGACGGCAGCGCCGGGAAATGCCTCGATGATCCAATCCACGGTGGCCACGTCATGGCTCACGTCGTACTGCAGATGCCGGCGCCGACGCTGCGCGCCCAGCCGCAAGTGCGCGAACGCTTTGGCATGCTCGCCGAGATCTTCGTACTCCTTGGCGAGGGCGTAACGGATCTGCACGTCGGCCTGCCAAGGCGCCGTGGGCAGGGCGGCACGGGCCTCGAGTTCCTCGACGTGATTGCGCGCCGCCGTCTGCACGCGCAGCACCGACCGGTTGTAATAGGCCTCGGCATCGCCCGGAGCGTGCGCGATGGCGTAATCGAAGTCGGCTTCCGCCCCGTCGAGATCGCCGACGAAGCGGCGCACCGTCGCCCGGTTGTAGCGAAAGCGTGCAGCGCCAGGCACCAGCGCGACCGCCCGGTCGTAGGCGGCCAATGCCCGGTGCTGATCGCTCAGCTGATGGAACATCGTGCCGATGGCGTCCCACAAAGCGGCATTCGATGCGGCGTGGCTTTGCGCTGCGGCGGTGGCGGCCAGCGCCGCCCGACGCCTGCGCAGCGCGAGGAGACAGCGGGCCTGCTGGAGACCGTAGCCGGCATGATCGGGCGCGAGCGCAAGGGCGCGCTCGATGGCCGTCAGCGCGTCGGCCGGCGCATGCTGCAGCAGGGCAATGTGGCTGGCGGCAGACCATCCGGGCGCGAACAGGGGATACCGCGCGATGCAGACGCGGGACGCCGCAGCGGCCTCGCGCCAGGACTGCGCCTGGATCAGGCGCAGCACCTCGCGATGCGCGGCGCCGCACTCGGCCGACGGCAGCCACACCGTCATTCCCCCGCGCGCGGCGGCGGTCCCGCGGCGGCACTGCCGTAGCGGTTCGGCTTACCGGGTTCGGCACACCAGATGAGGAGGAGAATCCAGCCGACGATCGGCACGAACCACAGCAGCTGAAGCCATCCGCTACGATCGGTATCGTGCAGACGCCGCGTCGTCACCGCGACGCCCGGCAGGAGGGTCGCGATGCTGAATGCCAACGACAACTGATCGCTGACGGCTTCGAACCCCAGCGTCCCCACGAGGCTGAACAGGCTCCACCACCAATATTCCGACCGCGATGCGCAGCCCGAGAAGTCGGCATATTTGACGAAGCCGTGGCGCACGGCGGCGGTGAAAGTCATCGCGTCGGAATTCATCGCCTTAGAATACCGCGTGATCGCCGCGCTGCGGTGCCGCCGCCTCGCCGCGCTGCAGTCTGGCGTAAAAGTCGAACAGCGTCTCGGTGCCCGTCGAGGGCGTCGCGGCCGCATCGTAGCGGCCCGCGCCGTTCAGGACCAGCATCGACTCGGTGGCGTAGTAGCGGCCGATACGGGCGAATTCCGCCTTGTCCGCGCACGCCGGCAGCACGCGTCCCAATAGATCGAGCGCACCGATGATGGCATCCAGCAGTGCCACCGGTACGCGGCGAAAACGCGGCGGGTGCCCGAACAGCGCGCAGAGCCGCTCGCCCTGTTGCCGCGGTGTGATGGCCGCACCGGGTCCGCCGATGGGAAGCACGCGATTCCAGCGGCGCTCATCCTCCAGGCAGTCGGCCAGGTACTCGGCAAGATCGGCGTCGCTCACGGGCTTGCACGCCGTCAACCTGCCGTCGCCGAAGACCAGGAAGGGTTTGCCCCGCTTGACGCGGTCGATCTGGCCGGACAGCGACTTGAAGAAGGCCGTCGGCCGCACGATCGAATACGTCAGTCCCGAGTCGATGAGCGCGCGCTCGAAGGCCAGTTTGGCGCGCTGAAAGGCGAGCAGCGGTTTTTGCACGCAGAGCGCCGACAACAGCACCATCTGGACGACTCCCGCGTCCCGCGCCGCGGCCAGCGCGTGCAGGTGCGCCTGATAATCGACGGCCCACGCGTCGGCGGGTGCCCCGGTGCGCGAGGCCATGCACGAGACGAGCACGTCGAAACGCTCGCCGGCGAAGCCATCGCGGCGCAAGGACGCAGGGTCGCCGACCTCGCCGAAGCGCACCGCGGCGCCGGCGGGCAAGCCGATTGCCGCGTGCGGCGGGACGCTGCCGCGTGGGTGTGGGCGTGGGCGGATGAAACACATCACCGAGTGCCCGCGCTGCACCAGAGCACGCACCGTCGCGCGGCCGATGGTGCCGGTGGCGCCGAGCAGGAAAACGCGTTTGGGCAAAACCGCGTTCTGGTGATTTCGGCACGGTAGGGACGTCAGCATGCCTGTAGCATACGGTCGGGTTGGAAGAAAACCTGCAAACTTCGAGGTCTCTCCTGTTGTTTCCCTTTTTAAAAGCGGAGACGGGCGAATTGCATCGCCGGCTCGAACGCAACATGGGCCTGCTGGATCCGCCGCTCTCCATGGATCGCTTTGCCTTCGTGTTGGGCCGCTTCGCGAGCTTTCACCGTGCCTGGGAACCCGCGCTGAGCGCGCATCCCGCCTTGGCAACCGTCATGGCGGGAAAAAGCCGCGTGGCGCATGCAGAACGGGACCTGGCCGCCTTGGGCATTGCCGGTAGCGCCGGTGCCGTCGGTGGCGTCGGTGGGGCTGATGGTGCCCGTGACGGCGCTCCCGCCGCTGATGTTTGCGGCCTGGCCGAGGCGCTGCTCATCGATGCCGAGTCGGCCATGGGCTCGGTGTACGTCATGCAGGGCTCGACCTTGGGTGGTCAAGCCATCAATCGAGCCGTCGAACGCCAGGCGTGGGCTCCGCAGGATGGATTCCATTACTTTGGGTCGCCCGATCGGGACGTGCGCAAGGATTGGGACGAGTTGCAGTGCTGGGCGGAGAGCTATTGGCCGCCCGCCTCGTGGCCATCCATCGCCCTGGGAGCACGCGCCACCTTCGTCGCGCTGGACGGTTGGCTGAGCCCGCGGTGCGCTCATGGATGATCGTTTCGCCACTGCGCAGGACCTCGACGTGTGCGCCAGTGAACCGATCCGGATTCCCGGCGGGATCCAGCCGCACGGCGCGCTCATCGTGGTCGACGATCGGGACATGCGGGTGCTGCAGGCGAGCACGAATGCGGGTCCGCTGTTGGGCATGGACGTGCGGCCGGGAGTGGCGCTCGCCGACCTGCTGGGCGACGGCTTGCCGAGGGACATGATGAGCTGGCGCGAGGGCAGTCAGCCGCTGTTTCTGCGCACGGTGCCGGTCAACGACCAATGGTTTCAACTATCCGCGCATCGAACCCGGCAAGGGTTGGTGCTCGAGTTCGAAGCGGCCCCGGCGGACGACCGCGAGACCTTGGAGGCGGCCTATCCGCGCCTGCGTACGTTCGTCGATGCCATCGCGCTCACCAACACCCTGCAGGACATCGCGGACTTGGCCGTGCGCGAGTTGCACGTGCTGACGAAATTCAACCGGATCATGCTGTACCGGTTCGATGCCGAAGGCGACGGCACCGTGCTTGCGGAAATGAACGACGGCGTGCTGCCCACGTACCTCGATCTTCGCTTTCCGGCTTCGGACATCCCGCAGCAGGCGCGCGACCTGTACAAGAGCAATCGACTGCGGCTCATTCCCGACGCGAGCTACCAGCCCTGCCGCATCGAACCGGCGCTGAGTCCGGCGGATGGTTTGCCGTTGGATTTGAGCGGTGCGGCGCTGCGCAGCGTGTCGCCCGTGCATCTCGAGTACATGCGCAACATGGGCACCGCGGCGTCCATGTCCATTTCAATTTTGGTGGACGGCAACTTGTGGGGCCTGGTGTCGTGCCACAACCGCGATTCGAAGTTGGTCAACGCGCAGATTCGTTCGGCTTGCGATTTTTTGGGCCAGATCATCTCGTTGCAGATCGGTGCCCGCGAGCGGGCGGACCGGGCGGTTCGCCGCATCGGCATCAAACAGATCGAAAGCCACCTTCTGGGCAAGATGAGCGGCAGCCAGGACTTCCACGCGGGAGTCGTTGCGAGCGGCTCCGACTGGCTCAAATTGCTGGGGGCCGACGGCGTCGCGGTGCTCTCGTCGGAAGGACTGACCGCGATCGGACTGACCCCGTCGGAACCGGAATTACGGGAGTTGGCGCCTTGGTTACAACGCCACACGGCCGCCGAGGTGCTGCATACCGATCAACTGTCCGCCCTTTGGCCTCAGGCCGAGGCTTTTGCCAACGTGGCGAGCGGCTTGTTGGCCGTGTCGATCTCGCAGCTGCATCCCAGCTATGTGATGTGGTTCCGCCAAGAAGTGGTGCGCACGGTGCGGTGGGGCGGTGACCCGCGCAAGGATTCCGCCGCCGCTCGCCTGCATCCACGCAAATCGTTCGAGATCTGGAAGCAACAGGTGCGCATGAAGTCCCTGGCATGGAATGAGGTCGAGATCGAGGAAGCCCAGGAGCTGCGTCATTCGCTGATCAACTTCGTCCTGCGGCGCGCCGAAGAACGTGCCGACTTGACCGATCAACTGCAGCGCACCAACGCCGAGCTCGAGGCGTTTTCGTATTCGGTATCGCATGACCTACGCGCGCCCTTCAGGCACATCGTCGGCTACGCCGAATTGCTCAGCAACCGGGAAAAGGGGCTGGACCCGAAATCGCGGCATTACGTCGACGCGATCGTGGACGCGGCCGCACACGCGGGTCGTTTGGTGGATGATTTATTATCTTTTTCCAAACTGGGCCGCACCAGTCTTTCGTCGATCCGAGTCGATATGCGAAAGTTGGTGTCGGAAGTCATGCAGAGCCGCGAGCAGGAAATCGTCGGTCGTGATATCGAGTGGCAAATCGGCGTGTTGCCGCCGGCGTACGGCGATCCCTCATTGCTGCGGCAGGTATGGGCCAATCTGGTCGACAACGCCATCAAATATTCGGCGAGTCGTGCTAAAACCGTCATCCGCATCGATGCCGCCGTGGTGGACGCCGGCACGAGTTACAGCGTCGCCGACAATGGCGTCGGATTCGAAATGGCCTACATAGGAAAACTCTTCGGCGTGTTTCAACGACTGCACCGTACCGAACATTATCCGGGCACGGGCATCGGCCTCGCCTTGGTCAAGCGCATCGTAGAACGCCATGGCGGCAGCGTTTGGGCCCGTGGCGAGGTGGATGCCGGCGCGACCATCGGATTCATTCTGCCGAAGGCCGCCGATCCCGCGCAGGCCGCGAGCGTAACCTCGCATGGCTGACCTGCGGCCGATCTTGCTGGTCGAGGATAATCCTCGAGATTTGGAATTGACGCTGGAGGCGCTGCAGCGCTGCCTGTTGGCCAACGACATCGTCGTCGCCCGGGACGGGGCCGAAGCGCTCGATTATCTGCATCGGCGCGGCGCCCACGGTGAGCGGCCGGAGGGCGACCCGGCGGTGGTCTTGCTCGATCTGAAGATGCCGAAACTGGACGGTCTGGAAGTGCTCGCCGCTGTGAAAGCCGACGCGGGTCTGCGCCAGATTCCGGTCGTCATGCTGACGTCCTCGCGTGAAGAGCGCGACGTGGTGCGCAGCTACGACCTCGGCGTCAACGCCTTCGTGGTGAAGCCGGTCGATTTCAAAGTCTTCGTCAAGGCCATCCAAGACCTCGGCATGTTCTGGGCCATCATCAACGAGCCGCCGCCGGGAATGCGTCGTGATTGACGAGCGGCCCGCCATCCGCGTGTTGATGCTCGAGGACAGCGAGATCGACGCCGAACTGGTGACCTTCAACCTCGAGAAGTCCGGACGGCGCTATCAGATCGCGTGGGCGAACGATCGGCAGTCGTTCAAAGCCGCCTTGGAGCGCCACGAGCACGACATCATTCTCGCGGATTATTCGCTGCCGTCGTTCGACGGGCTGACGGCGTTGACCATGGCGCGCGCAACCGACGCGCACACGCCTTTCATCTTCGTCTCCGGCATCGTCGGCGAAGAATTTGCGACGAATGCCATTACCCGCGGAGCCACGGATTACGTGGTCAAGCGCAATCTGTCGCGCCTGCCGGCCGCCGTCGACCGGGCGCTCGCGGAAAGCCACGAACGCTCGGAGCGGTTGCGCGCGGAAGAAGCCTTGAAGGAGCGCGAGGTACAGCTGCGCGAGGCCAACGAGACGCTCGAAATCAAAGTCAAAGCGCGCACCGAGGAATTGATGCAGGTGGAGGCGGCGCTGCGGCAGGCGCAGAAAATGGAAGCGGTGGGTCAACTCACCGGCGGCATCGCCCACGATTTCAACAATCTGTTGGTGGCCATCACCGGCAGCCTCGAACTGCTCGAAAGACGCCTCGCCGACGGCCGTGTCAACGGCGTGGAGCGCTACATCCACTCGGCGCAAAGCGCGGCCAAGCGTGCGGCCGCGTTGACGCAACGTCTGCTGGCATTCTCGCGGCGCCAGACGCTCGATCCGCGGGTCTCCGATGCGAATCGCCTGATCGCCGGCATGGAGGACTTGATCCGTCGCAGTGTCGGCCCGGACGTCGAGGTGGAAGTCGTCGGCGCCGGCGGCCTGTGGAGCACCAAGGTCGACGTCTCGCAATTGGAAAACTCGCTGCTCAATCTGTGCATCAATGGGCGCGATGCGATGCAGCCCAACGGCGGCTCGCTCACCATCGAAACCGCCAACGTCTGGCTCGACGAGCGCGGCGCCCGCGAGCGCGAACTGACGCCCGGCGCCTACGTCTCGCTGTGCGTGACGGACACCGGCAGCGGCATGCCGCCCGCCGTCATCGAGCGCGCGTTCGATCCCTTCTTCACGACCAAGCCGTTGGGTCAGGGCACCGGACTCGGCCTGTCGATGGTGTACGGGTTCGTGCGGCAAAGCGGCGGCCAGGTACGGATCTATTCGGAGCTCGGCAAAGGCACCACCGTCTGCCTGTATCTGCCGCGCTTCGTCGGCGTGGCCGAGGCGATCGACAATGCGACGCCCGCGACGGCGGCACCGGGCGAGGGCGAGACCGTCTTGGTGATCGACGATGAACCCACGATTCGGGAACTCGTGGTCGAGATCCTCGAGGACAACGGCTACGTGGCCATCCAGGCGGCGGACGGGGCGAGCGGGTTGAAGATTCTGACGTCGGATATTCGCGTCGATCTGTTGATCACCGACGTGGGTCTCCCCGGCGGCATCAACGGCCGTCAGGTCGCCGATGCCGCACGCGTCACGCGGCCTCTTCTGAAAGTGTTGTTCATCACCGGCTTTGCGGAAAATGCGGCCTTTCGCAATGGCCTCCTCGGACCCGGCATGGAGGTCATCACCAAGCCCTTCGTGATGGCCGCGCTCGGCAACAAGATCCGCGCGCTCATCGATCGTCAAGACGTGGTGTGACCCTGCTGTAGGCGGATGCCGCTGTCGACGTGAGTGGTTTGGCCATGCCCTGCACGGCGTGTATCGAATAATCTTATCGAATGAACATTCCCCAGGTCATCGACTCATTGGCGTTCGTGCAAAACGCCGCCGAACCCAACTACCTCACCTTTCCCTACACCAACGCCATCGGCAAGACTCATGAACAGCTCGCCGTCAGCGTTCCCATCCATGGCACGACGCCTTCCGAGCGCGACAAGGCCGCACTGGCCGAGGCGGTCACCGTGCAAGGCGCCCTCGGCGAATGGACCGTGAAAGAGGATGGTTCGGTGTGGCTCATGCCCAAAGCGTGAGCGCTCGCCCAGCGCGGGGTTGCCTGGCTAGCGTTGCCAGAGAATGTTGCCGGCTTCGAGCGGCACGCTGACTCCGGGGTACGCGGGTACGATTCGCGCGGTAAAGGCGTCCGCGTCGCGATCCGCCACGACGGTCGCGGCATAAAGAAGTCTGCCGCTCTCGGCGGTGGTCGATATCCGGTGCATTTCACGGCAGATTGGCGGCGCTGCGTCTTTTCCCTCGCCATACAGTTCGACGCGGATCGCAGCCGGTTGGAGCGCGGCTAAAATCACTTCGACGGTGAATTCGTGCAACCCTTGCGAGTGGCTCACGTGCACGCGTCCGAACCGCAGCGCGGGCCAACCGACGTCGATATCGTGCCGCCACCGCGCGATGGACGCCCCCAAGGCGCCGCCCTCCTCCACGCGCGCCCGATAGGCGGCCGCGGCCGGTAAATAACCGTCCTCCACGTACTCGCGCACGCTGCGATTCGCCGAGAAGACGGGCGTCAGACTGGCCATGCTCTCGCGCACGCGTGCGACCCAGGCCGCGGGTATTGCGCCGGCATCGCGCGCATAGAACTCCGGCACCACCTGGTTCTCGAGCACGTCGTACAACTGCGCGGCATCACGCTCATCCCAGGCCGGGTCGCCGTCATGGCTGCGTCCATCGCCCAACGCCCAGCCGAGTTCGGACCGGTAGGCTTCGGCCCACCATCCGTCGAGTTCGGACAGATTCAGGCCGCCGTTGACCAGCACTTTCATGCCACTCGTTCCACACGCCTCCCAGGGCCGCTGCGGCGTGTTGATCCAGACGTCGACGCCCTGCACCAGACGTTCGGTCAACAGCATGTCGTAATCGCTCAGAAAGATCACCCGCGAGCGGAGCTCGGGTCCGCGGATGTAGCGGTTCCACTCGAGAATCAGCGCTTGGCCGGCCGCATCGGCGGGATGCGCCTTACCGGCCATCAGCAGTTGGACGGGGCGCTGGGGATCGGTGAGCAGACGGAGCAGGCGCTGCGGATCCTGCAACAGCAGGTTGGGGCGTTTGTAGGTGGCGAAGCGGCGCGCAAACCCCAAGGTCAGGGCGTCTTCGGAAAAAATGCTGCGCGCCAGCTCGACCTCGGCGGGGTCGCGTCCCGAGGCGGCCCATTGGGTCGCCAGACGTTCGCGCACGTAGCCGATCATCGAACGCCGTGCCGCCGTTCGATAGCTCCAAAGCGCCGCGTCGGGGATGCCGCGCACGCGTTCGGCGAGGCCGTCGACGCCGCCCAGCCAACGGTCCTTGCCGCAGTACGTGGTCCACAAGACGTCGGCCTCCGCGCAATCCCAACTCGGCGTGTGAATCCCATTGGTGACGTGGCCGATGGGTACCTCATGCAGCGGCCGCCGGGGAAACAAGCGTTGGAACAGGCGCCGGCTGACGTCACCGTGCAGCCGGCTGACCCCGTTGATCCGACCGCTGCCGCGAATCGCCAGATAGGCCATGTTGAAAGGCTCCGACTCGTCGTCCGGATTCTGGCGGCCCAGCCCCAACAACTGGTGCATCGGCAGCTGGAGGACCTCCCGTGCGTAGCGCCCGAGGTATTGCTCCAGCAAGCGTGGCGCGAAGCGATCGAATCCCGCAGCCACCGCGGTGTGGGTGGTAAAAATATTTCCGGCCCGGGTAACCGCCAATGCCGCGTCAAAGGGTACGTGGGCGGCCTTCATGTATTGGCCGGCCCGCTCGAGAATGGCGAAAGCGGCGTGTCCCTCGTTCAGATGACACACCTCGGGCTGCAGGTTCAACGCGTGCAACAGGCGCCAACCGCCGATGCCGAGCAGCAATTCCTGCTGCAGCCGCAGCTCCGGGCCGCCGCCATAGAGTTCGCTGGTCACGCCCCGAAATGCCGCCTGATTCGCCATGTCGTTGCTGTCGAGCAGATACAACTTCGCGCGGCCGACATTCACCTGCCAGGCGCGCAGCCAGACCGAATAGCCGGGAAAGCTGATTTCCAGTCGCAGCCATTCGCCGTCGGCCCGGCGCAGCGGAAGAATGGGAAGCTGGCCCGGGTCGTTATAAGGATGCAGGGCTTGCTGGGCCCCCGAGCCATCAATGGTTTGGCGGAAATAGCCCTGTGCGTAGAGCAAACCCACGCCGATCACGGGAACCCCCAGATCGCTCGCCGCCTTCAATTGATCGCCCGCAACGTTACCCAAGCCTCCCGAATAGATCGGCAGGGCTTCGCCCAGCATGAACTCCATACTGAAATACGCCGCGCAGCGCAGCGGCGAGCCCGGATGCGCCTCCTGAAACCAGGCGGGTGATTCGATGCTGGCGCGGCGCGTCTTGATCAGTTGCTCGACGCGCGCGCGAAAATCCGGTTCGGCAAAGACTTGTCGTAGCCGGCAGCGCGATGCGGTCTGCAGAATCCCCCAGGGGTTATGGGTGAGCTGCCATTGCAGGGGATCGAGTTCACGCCATAATTGGTCGGTGGCATGGTTCCACGAACCGCGCAGGTTCAGCGCGAGCTCGGTGAGCGATTCGAAGAGGTCGCCCTCCGTCGCCGTCATCTTGACGGCTAGCGATCCCAACGCGGCTCCGGTTCCGCGAGCCCGTAGGCCTGATTGAACTCGCGCTCCGCCGTCAACCAATCCTCGAGTTGACCGCCGGGACAAAAACCGCGCCGCTCGGCCCGATAGAAAGCCGCTGCGGCGATGCAACGATGGCGCTCGAGCGCCGTGGGGTTTTCCGCGCGCGCGCCGACCGGCGTCGATGGGGCGAGCGCAGCGGGCTGCGCATGACGACTTTTCTTACTCATCGACGGGGTGTTGATCATCATCGCTGACGTGCTCCGGTGGTGATGCCCGCGTACCGGGTGCGCAGACCTTAACACTGCCGCGCGGCATCCGAAGTCGTGATGAATACCTAGAGAATACGGGCATACCCCCGAGCCGGCTAAACCTTTGCCTGCGCCATCGTGAGATGCAACTTCACCAGATGCGCCACCGAACGCGCACCCATCTTTTCCATGACCTTCGCACGGTGAATTTCAACGGTGCGCTCGCTCAACATCAGATCGAGGGCGATGACTTTGTTCGCGGCGCCGTCGACCACCATATCCATGACCTGCCGCTCGCGCGGCGTCAACGACTTCAAGAGCTTTAAAATCTCGGCATGCCGCGCCAGTCCGCTGCGATTTTCGGCATCCTGGCGCAGCGCGTGGTTGATGCGGTCGAGCAGATCCTGGTCGCGAAACGGTTTTTGTATGAACTCGAACGCCCCTTCTTTCATGGCCTGCACGGCCATCGGCACGTCACCGTGACCGGTGACGAAAATCACCGGCAGCATCGAGCCGCTGGCATTGAGTTTCTGCTGGACCTCCAGTCCGCTCATCTCGGGCATGCGAATGTCCAACACCAAACAGCCGGGGGCATCGGCGCTGAAGTGCGCCAAGAAATCGCTGGGCCGGGAAAACACCGAGGTCCGGTAGCCGACCGTGCGTAACAGCGCATCGAGCGCGCCGCGCATTCCGGCATCGTCGTCGACGACATATATCACAGGCTCGGGCAGCTTCTCGGACGGCCTGGCCACGCGTGTTGCGTTCAATCGACGGCTACCGGCAACCGAAACCAAAAGCGCACGCCGCCGCGCGGTATATTCTCGAAGCCCATCGTGCCTTCATGCGCTTCGACGATGGCGCGGCTGGCGGCGAGTCCGAGCCCCGTGCCGTGCGGTTTCGTCGTGAAGAAGGGCCGAAAAAGTTTTTCAGCGATGTCGGCAGACACCCCGGCGCCGGAATCGCTCACGCCGGTCTCGACGGTATAGCGCTGCGCACGCACGTCGATGCCGACGACGCGTTCGTTCTGTAGGTGGGCGGTGGCATCGAGTGCGTTCTGCACCAACGTCAAAAGCACATTCTGGATCCGGCACCGATCGACGCGTACGTCGGGTACCCGAGCATCGCCGTCGAGGTGGACGACGGCATGGCCATGACCCGTCAAGCTCGCGAGCGTGGGCCGCAACTCGGCGATCAATGCGCTCATTTGGCAGCGCTGATGACCGGCGCGCAGCGGCTCGAACAGCCGGCGGATCGCCTGCAGCCGCTCGCCGGCCGCCAACGCTTCGTGGCTGATCTGTTTGAACACGTCGAGCGCTTCCTGCAACATCGGCTCGGGGCGGTTCAGCATGCGTTCGCCGGCATGCGAATACGTGGCGATGGCGGCCAGCGGTTGGTTGAGTTCGTGCGCGATGCCGCTGGCCATTTCGGCAAGCGCGGTCCGCCCCACGACGCCCATCAGCCGTCCGAGAAAGGTCTCGGGGACCACGGGTTCCAACTCGATGTTTCCCATCCGACTGTCCTGGCTCATGACGCTCCGTTAGGGCGTGTGGATATCCCCGCACGCGTCAGTAATGAGCACAGTGTGCAACATTTATTTGCCCATTACCGCCGCGAATTGCCGAAGCCCGTTACGGAAGCTCCTGATTCCGCACGTGCGGCGCCCGGCCGATAGTGCCCGCACGGTTTCATTGCGTGAGACCGCCACTTTTCTGCGGCCCACCGACTCGTTCACAAGGTGTCCACGATCATGCCCATCCCCATGCCCACCCCCGTTCTCGATCCTTCCCTGCTCACCCGCATGCACGCCTACTGGCGCGCCGCCAACTATTTATCCGTCGGACAGATTTATCTCTACGACAATCCGTTGCTGAAGCGCCCGCTGCGCCAGTCGGACGTCAAGCCCTTGGTGGTGGGTCACTGGGGCACGACGCCCGGCCAGAATTTCATCTACGTGCATTTGAACCGCATCATCAAACGCTACGACCTCAACATGCTGTACATCGCGGGGCCCGGCCATGGCGGTCCGGCCCTGGTGGCCAACACGTATCTGGAGGGGACCTATTCGGAAATCTATCCCGACATTTCACAGGACGAAGCGGGCATGAAACGGCTGTTCAAGCAGTTTTCGTTTCCGGGCGGCATCTCGAGCCATGTCGCACCGTCGACGCCCGGCTCCATCCACGAGGGCGGCGAGTTGGGCTACTCGCTGAGTCACGCCTTCGGCGCGGTCTTCGACAACCCCGATCTGATCGTCGCCTGCATCGTCGGTGACGGCGAGGCGGAGACCGGACCGCTCGCCACCGCCTGGCACTCCAATAAATTCACGAACCCCATCAGCGACGGGGTGGTGCTGCCCATCCTGCATTTGAACGGTTACAAAATCAGCAACCCGACGCTGTTGGCGCGCATCGAGCACGACGAAATCGAGGAATTCTTCCGCGGCTGCGGTTGGAAACCGTACTTCGTCGAAGGGCACGATCCGGACGTCATGCACGAGACGATGGCACGCGCGTTGGAGGACGCCGTCATCGAAATCCGCAGCATTCAGGCGAATGCGCGGGACAACCAGGACACGTCGCGGCCGCGCTGGCCCCTGATCATACTGCGCTCACCCAAGGGCTGGACCGGACCGAAAATCGTCGACGGACTGCCGAACGAGGGTACGTTCCGATCGCACCAAGTGCCGCTCATCGTCGATGCGCAGCATCCGGACCATGTGGCCGAGCTCGACACCTGGATGTCCAGTTACCGGGCGCACGAGCTGTTCGACGCGCAAGGTCGTCTGCTGCCGGAACTGGCCGAACTCGCGCCGGTCGGCCTGCGGCGCATGGGGTCGAACCCGCACGCCAATGGCGGCATGCTGCTGCGCGACCTGCGCATGCCGGACTTTCGTCAACATGCCGTCACGGTACCGGCACCCGGCGCCGTCGACGCCCAGGACACGCAGGTACTCGGTCGGTACCTATGCGACGTGGTGCGGGCGAACCAGGCGCAGGCCAACTTCCGACTCTTCGGTCCGGATGAAACCCTGTCCAACCTGCTGGGTGCGGTATTCGACGCGACGAACCGACAATGGGAGGCACGCCTCGAACCCAACGACGAATCCTTGGCGACCGCGGGTCGGGTCGTCGACTCGATGCTGAGCGAGCACCAGTGCGAGGGGTGGCTCGAGGGTTATCTATTGACCGGGCGGCACGGCATCTTCAACAGCTACGAAGCCTTCATCCGCATCGTCGACTCGATGTTCAGCCAGCACGCCAAATGGTTGAAAGTCACGCTCGAACTACCCTGGCGCCGCAAGATCGCCTCGCTCAACTATCTGCTCTCGTCCCATGTGTGGCAACAGGATCACAACGGTTTCACGCATCAGGATCCGGGTTTTCTCGATCACGTGGTCAACAAGAAAGCCGACATCGTGCGCATCTACCTACCGCCGGACGCCAATTGCCTGTTGTCGACCTTCGATCATTGTTTGCGCAGTCGACACTACGTCAACGTCGTGGTGGCCGGCAAGCACGCGCTGCCGCAATGGCTTTCCATTGAAGCGGCCGTCATCCATTGCACCGAAGGCATCGGTATCTGGCAATGGGCGAGCAACGATCAGGGCGAGGAGCCGGACGTGGTGATGGCGTGCTGCGGCGATACGCCGACCTTGGAAGTACTCGCCGCGGTGTCCATCCTGCGCGAGCATCTGCCGCAGTTGAAAATTCGCGTGGTGAACGTGGTCGATCTGATGAAACTGCAATCGCAGAGCGAACATCCGCATGGCTTAAGCGACGCGGATTACGACTCGCTGTTCACCACCGACAAGCACATCATTTTCGGCTTTCATGGCTATCCCACCCTGGTGCATCGCCTGACGTATCGACGCACCAACCACAGCCTGCACGTGCGCGGCTACAACGAAGAAGGCACGATCACCACGCCGTTCGACATGCGCGTCCAAAACAAGCTGGATCGCTACCACCTGGTGCAAGACGTGGTCGACCGTCTGCCGCAGTTGGGCGCCCGCGGGGCGCACCTGAAACAGACGATGCAAGACAGGCTCGTCGCCCACAAGGTGTACATCTGCGAGCACGGCGAGGACATGCCGGAGATCCGGCAGTGGAAGTGGAGCGCCGCGCCGAAGGGTGGTGCCGCGCAGACGAACGCCGCGGCCGTGAAACTCGCGCATGCCCGGTGAGGCCGCAGCGGCCGATCCCGGCGGCGGGCCCGATGCCGGCGGCGCGTCCCGCCCGAACGGCGCGCCCCGCCCGGACGGTACGGTGAATCGTGGCACGGTGTCCGCCATCCGCGGCAGCGTGGTCGATATCCGCTTCGAGACGCGACTGCCGCCCATCGGGTCGGTGCTGCACGCCGGCGTCGATCAGACCATCATCATCGAAACCATGACGCAACTCGATGCCCAGCACGTGCGGGGCATCGCGCTCACGCCGACCCAAGGCCTGGCGCGCGGCACGGCGGTGGTGGATTCGGGGGTGCCGCTGCGCGCGCCGGTCGGCAAGACGATTATGGCGCGCATGTTCGATGTATTTGGCCAGCCCATCGATTTGCAACCCGCACCGGCGAACGTGGTGTGGCGCGACATCCAGCGTGCGCCGCCGCCGCTGGCCGACCGGTCGACGCGCTCGGAGATATTCCAAACCGGCATCAAGGCCATCGACGTGCTGGTTCCCCTGGAGCGCGGCGGCAAGGCCGGTCTGTTCGGCGGGGCCGGCGTCGGCAAGACCGTGCTCCTGACCGAGATGATTCACAACATGGTGGGCCACCGGCGCGGGGTCAGCATCTTCTGCGGCATCGGCGAACGGTGCCGCGAAGGTCAGGAGCTGTATGGCGAGATGAAGGCGGCCAGTGTGCTCGAGAACATGGTGATGGTGTTCGGGCAGATGAACGAGCCGCCCGGCAGCCGCTTTCGTGTGGGTAACGTGGCCCTCACCATGGCCGAATATTTTCGCGACGATGAGCATCGGGACGTCCTTCTCTTGATCGACAACATCTTCCGTTTCATACAAGCCGGCATGGAGGTGTCGGGGCTGATGGGTCAAATGCCCTCGCAGCTCGGCTATCAAGCCACCATGAGCACGGAACTGTCGGGCCTCGAGGAGCGCATCGCCAACACCAGCGCCGGCGCCATCACCTCGATTCAAGCCGTCTACGTGCCTGCGGATGACTTGACGGATCCGGCCGCCGTCCACGTGTTCTCGCATCTCTCCGCATCGATCGTGTTGTCGCGCAAACGCGCCAGCGCAGGGCTCTATCCAGCCATCGATCTTTTGCAGTCGAGTTCCAAGATGGCGACGCCGGGCATCGTGGGCCCGCGCCATTACCAGGTGGCGCAGGCCATTCGCCGCACGCTCGCCCAGTACGAGGACCTCAAGGATGTCATCGCCATGCTGGGGCTCGAACAGCTCTCGCTCGAGGACCGCAAGATCGTCGCGCGTGCCCGTCGTCTGGAACGCTTTTTGACGCAGCCGTTTTTCGCCACCGAACAATTCACCGGCATCGCGGGCAAGCTCGTGAGCCTCGAGGATTCGCTCGACGGCTGCGAACGCATCTTGCGCGACGAGTTCGCGGACTATCCTGAGAGCGCGCTGTACATGATCGGTGCGATCCGCGAAGCACGCCGTGCCGAGCCCACGGGGACCGCAGCGGCCGCCACTGCCAGCGCAGCCACGCCGTGAATCTCAGGATCTTGCTGCCGTTCGGAGTTTTTTGCGACGTGCCTGCCGTCTCGAGCATCGTGGCGCAAACGCGCGCCGGCGCGTTCGGTCTGCTGGCGCACCGCCTCGATTGCATCGCGGCCTTGGTGCCCGGTATTCTGACTTACACGGTGGCTGCGCAGCCCATCTACCTCGCGGCGGATGAAGGCGTGCTCGTCAAACAAGGTGGCGCCGTGACCGTGTCGCTACGCCACTGCATCCGGGGTGCCTCCCTCGACGTGCTGCACGAGACGGTAGCCCATGAATTTCTGCGCGTCGACGCGGACGACCAGGCCATGCGCCAGGCCATCGTCAAAATGGAGAGCGGCCTGCTCGGGGGTTTCCGGGAGTTGCAGCGTGAACGTTGAGCACGAGCGCTTCGAGCACGCCATCCGCGGGGCCGCCCGGCGCAAGTCACGGGCGTTACGCGCGACCGGCCGTACGGCCTGGAGCGGACTCGGCACGTTCGGTGCCATCGGCTGGTCGGTGGCAACACCGACGCTGCTGGGAACGCTGTTGGGGAACTGGCTCGACCGACGGCATCCGGGGGTGCATTCCTGGACGCTCGCGTTGCTGGTCGCCGGTCTCGTGCTCGGCTGTGCCAATGCCTGGCATTGGATCGCGGGCCAGGCGCGCGTGCTCGAGCGCGCGTCGAGCGGCGATGAATAACGTCGCCTGGCTGGCAGCGGCGGCGCTTGGTGGTGCGGCGTGCGGCGTCTGGTTCTTCGGCGGTCTGTGGTGGACGGTGCGGCGGGGTCTTTCGTCGCCGTATGCGGGCCTGTGGTTTCCGGTCAGTTTCCTGGCTCGCGCGATCTGCGTCGTGGTGGTCTTCGCCTGGCTCGGCGGCGGCGGCTGGTCGCGCATGCTCGCCTGCGCGCTCGGGTTTTTCCTCGCCCGGGCCGCGACGCTCGCGACCGTGAAGCAC
>CAZZXZ010000028.1:0-30561 GCA_964658135.1 uncultured Acetobacteraceae bacterium
ACGGTCCATTTCATGGCGTGGAGCTTAGAGCCTTCGCAATAATCTAGTAAACTATTTGGCTACGATCAGCTTTCTTGCGCGAGACCACAGCGGAGTGTTGGATATGGAATTCAAAGCAATTGTCGATGTGAAGGCGCGCGATACGGCCGAGTGCGCCGTCGTCGGTGTGTACGAACAAGGCGACTTGGGCGTCGCTGCGCAACTCATCGATACGCAGCTCGGCGGCCTCATCGGCGCGCTGCACAGCGGCGGCGATCTGGCCGGCAAGGTCGGCGACGTCCTGCTGTTGCCCGCGCCGAAAGGCGCGGCTTCGGCTCGCGTGCTGCTGATCGGTCTTGGACCGCGCGCGACGTTTGCCCGCAAACACTATCGAAAAGCGCTGCATGCGGCTGCGCTGGCGCTCGGCAAAACCGGTGCATCGAGTGCCACGGTCTATCTGACTCTGGAGGAAATTCCCGACGTCGATGCCGCGTATCGGGCCCGCATGGTGGCCGAGATTTTCTGCGTGCATGCCTACAAAATTCCCGATTTGAAGACCGCACCGAAGCCGAAGGCGCCGAAACTCATTACCGTCGGCGTCGCGGCGGACACCGCGCGCACTGCGAAATCGATGGCCGAGGGTTTGGTGGTCGGCGCGGCCATCGGCAGCGGCATCGCGTTGGCGCGCGATCTCGGCAACCTGCCGCCCAACATATGCACGCCCACGTATCTGGGTAATCGCGCGCTGCAATTGGCGAAGGAATTTCCTTCCATCAAGGCCAAGGCCATCGATGCGGCCGGCATCAAGCTTTTGAAGATGGGCGCGTTCCTCGCGGTGACGCAGGGATCGGATCAAGCGCCGCGGCTGATCGTCTGCGAGTACCGCGGCGCGAAGAAGGAAGTCGCGCCGGTTTGCCTCGTGGGCAAGGGAATCACATTCGATTCGGGCGGTATTTCACTGAAGGATCCGCCGGCCATGGATGAGATGAAATACGACATGAGCGGCGCAGGCTCCGTGTTGGGAGCCCTGCGTGCCGTCGCCGAACTCAAATTACCCATCAATCTCGTGGTCGTTGTGGCCGCCTGCGAGAACATGCCGAGCGGGGCCGCGGTCAAACCCGCTGATATCGTCACCACCATGTCCGGTCAGACGGTCGAAATATTGAACACCGATGCCGAAGGCCGTTTGGTCTTGTGCGATGCCATCACCTACAGCCGCCGCTTCAAACCCGCGGTGGTCATCGACGTGGCGACGCTGACCGGCGCGTGCATCGTTGCGCTCGGCAATCATTTCAGCGGGTTGATGAGCAATGACGAAGGGCTTGCCGATGACCTCGCGGCCGCGGGCATTCGCGCGGACGATCGCGTCTGGCCGCTGCCGATCGGCGACGAGTACGTCGATCAGCTGAAAAGTAATTTCGCGGACATCGCGAATGTCGGCGGCCGCGAGGGGGGCGCGTGCACGGCCGCATCGTTCCTGTGGAAATTTGCCAAGGACTTGAAGTGGGCCCACCTGGACGTGGCTGGGACCGCATGGCTCAGCGGGTCGCAAAAAGGCAGCACCGGTCGGCCGGTGCCGCTGCTCGTCGACTTCTTGGTTACCCGCGCCACCGCACAATGACCGAACGCGTCGACTTTTACGTTCTGAAAAGCTCGACCTCGAAACAACGCTGGACCTTCGCGTGCCGGCTGACCGAGAAGGCCTACCTGCGCGATTTGCACGTGGTGGTCTTGAACGACACGGCGGCCGACACCGACGCGCTGGACGATTTGCTTTGGACATTCAACGAACGCTCGTTCGTACCCCACGACGTGCGGCGTACGGCCGAAACTGACGGGCGCGGGGTCGAAGCGCCGGGTACCGCCGACGCGGCGCCGGTGCAATTGACGGCCGATCTGGCAAGTTTCAACAAAGCAGATCTGCTCATCAATTTGAGCGCGCAATTGCCGGACCGGCTCGAGCGCTTTTCACGGGTCGCCGAGATCGTCGATGCCGACGCGGAGCGACGGCGTTTGGGACGCGAACGTTTCAAAGTCTATCGCGAACTTGGCCTTACGATCGAGACGCATCGGCTGGACGATGCCGCCGCCCTTTGATGCACCGATGAATACCGAAGCGAACGACCCGCGCAACATTCCCATACTTACCGATGTCGTCGACAAGGACGGCACGGCCTTTGCGCTGGTCGATGCCAAATCCGTGCATGCCGCGGTGGTGACCGAGACGTTGCAGCTGGCGGAGTCGTTGCTCCATCGAGCGGCCAAGGACATGGAGGCCATACTGTTCGAGCGAGTGTTCGACCAGCTGCGGGCTCTGCTTCCCGAATTGGTGGATCGCGTGCTGCGCGAACAGGCGGACGGGCCCGGGGCGCCGAATCGACCCACGTCGTCGCATGGATAAGGTTTTTTCACCGTCCGCCATCGAAGCGCGCATCTATGCGCGCTGGGAAGCCGGCGGCTGTTTTGCGCCGAGCGGGCGGGGTGAAAGTTTCTCCATCGTCATCCCGCCTCCCAATGTGACGGGCACGTTGCACATGGGTCACGCCTTCCAGGACACCATCATGGATGCGCTGATTCGTTATCGGCGCATGTGCGGCTTCGACACCCTCTGGCAGCCGGGCACGGATCATGCGGGTATCGCCACCCAGATGGTGGTGGAGCGTCAACTCAATGCCACGGGCCAGAGCCGCGTTCAACTGGGGCGTGAGGCCTTCCTGGAACGCATTTGGGAGTGGAAGCGCCAGTCCGGCGGCGTCATCGCGAATCAACTCAGGCGGCTCGGCGCCTCGGTGGATTGGACACGCGATAAATTCACGATGGATCCCGCGCTGTCGCGAGCCGTCACCGAAGTATTCGTACGTCTCCACCAAGAAGGCCTGATTTATCGGGGAAAACGCCTCGTCAACTGGGATCCTGTGCTGAAAACCGCTTTATCCGATCTGGAGGTGGCGGCGGCGGAGGAAATGGGGAGCCTATGGCACCTGCGTTATCCGCTGGTCGGGGAGGATGGCTTTCTGGTGGTCGCCACGACGCGACCGGAAACCCTGCTCGGCGATGCCGCGGTTGCCGTGCATCCCGATGATGAACGTTACCGGCATTTGATAGGCCGGGAGTTGCGCTTGCCGCTCACGGAACGCGTCATTCCCATCATCGGCGATGCATACGTCGACCCCCAGTTCGGCAGCGGGTGCGTGAAGATCACACCGGCACACGATTTCAACGATTATGAGGTGGGGCTGCGGCATCGTCTGCCGGTCATCAACATCATGACGCCGGAAGCCGCACTCAACGATGCCGTGCCGGCGCCCTACCGCGGTCTCGACCGCAATGTCGCACGAGCAAAAGTCCTCGCCGATCTCGAGGCCGCGGGTCTGGTCGAACGCATCGAAGCGCACAAGCTCACCGTCCCGCGCGGCGATCGTAGCGGCGCGGTGCTCGAGCCCTTGCTCACCGATCAATGGTTCGTCGACATCAAACCGCTGGCCGCGCCGGCCGTCGAAGCCGTCGCGCAAGGCCGAGTGCGTTTCGTTCCCGACAACTGGAGCGGCGTCTACTTCGAATGGATGCGCAACATCAAGGATTGGTGCATCAGCCGACAGCTATGGTGGGGGCACCGCATTCCTGCGTGGTATGACAGCGAAGGCCGTTGGTACGTCGGGCGCGACGAGAGCGAAGCGCGCGCGGCGCACGGTCTCGATGCAGCGGTGGCGCTGCGTCAGGACGACGATGTCTTGGATACCTGGTTCTCCGCCGCGCTATGGCCCTTCTCCACGCAGGGCTGGCCGGACACCACGCCCGCACTGGAGACCTACTATCCGACGTCGGTGTTGGTCACCGGTTTCGACATCATCTTTTTTTGGGTCGCCCGCATGATCATGATGGGGCTCAAGTTTACGGGCAAGGTGCCGTTTCGCGAAGTCTACATGCACGGCCTGATTCGGGACCACGACGGCCAGAAGATGTCGAAATCGAAAGGTAACGTGATCGATCCCCTCGATGTCGTCGACGGCATCTCGCTCGAGGACTTGCTCGCGAAACGGACCACCGGGTTGATGCAGCCGCAGATGAAACCCGCCATCGAAAAAGCCACCCGCAAACAATTCCCGAAAGGAATCGACGCGTTCGGCACCGATGCATTGCGCATGACGTTCGCCTCGCTCGCGACCCAGAGCCGCGATTTGCGCTTCGACATGGCTCGAGTCGAGGGCTATCGGAATTTTTGCAATAAGTTGTGGAACGGTGCGCGTTTCGTGCTGATGAACGTCGAAGGACATTCGTTGGATGCCGACGGCGCGCGTTTCAGCCTGGCCGACCGCTGGATCAAGTCTCGTTTCGCGGCGATGCTGGAGCGAGTCGCAGCCGGTTTCGCCGAATACCGGCTCGATGCCGTGGTCAGCGCGCTGTATGAGTTCACCTGGCACGAATACTGCGACTGGTACGTGGAGCTGTCCAAGGCCGTCTTATTTTCCGAAACGGCGAGCGACGCGGACAAGCGCGGCACCCGACACACGTTGATTCATACGCTCGAGGGTCTGCTGCGTGCTCTGCATCCGCTTGCCCCCTTCATCAGCGAAGAAATTTGGCAGCGGGTCCGCACTTGCGCGCAAGTCGACGGCGAGACCCTCATGTTGAGCGTCTATCCGGCGGCGGACACCGCCCCGCCGGATGCGCACGCCGAAGCCGAAATACGGTGGGTCATGCAGTTCATCGAAGGCGTACGACAGATCCGCAGCGGTATGGACATTTCGCCCAGTCGCAAGCTGGACGTGCTGCTGCAGAACGCGGGCGCGCGGGACCGGGAATATCTCGAACGCAACGGCGCTTACTTGATTCGCCTGGCCGGCGTGTCGGCGCCGGTGGTACTGGAAGCCTCCGAGGTCGCACCCATATCGGCAGTCTCACTGCTGGGCAGCTTGGAAATTTTGGTGCCCATGGCCGGCTTGATCGAGCCGGCGGCCGAACTCGAGCGCCTGGCGAGGCGACAAAAAAAGGCTGAGCTGGATCTTACCAAGCTCGATGGCAAACTCAACAACGCTGAATTCGCGAGTAACGCGCCGGCCGACGTGGTAGCCAAGGATCGCGCGCGGCGCGACGAGTTACGCGCGGAGATCGGCCAACTGACGGCCCAGGTCGAACGGGTCATCGCGCTGCGTGCCAACGCGTCAAGTTCGCCATGACCGTCCCGGCACCCGAGGTTGCGGCGATATTGTCGCAACTCAACCGTGTCATCCTGGGGAAAGACGGCCAGCTGCGTTTGTGCCTGACTTGCCTGCTGGCACGCGGCCATCTGTTGATCGAAGACGTACCGGGTGTGGGTAAGACGACCCTGGCGCACGCCCTGGCCAAGACGCTGGGGTTGTCATTTCAGCGGGTACAGTTCACGAGCGATCTGCTGCCGGCCGACGTGTTGGGTGTTTCGATCTACGATCGAGACACCGGTAAATTTCGCTTTCAGCGAGGACCGATCTTCGCGCAGCTCGTGTTGGCGGATGAGATCAACCGCGCATCGCCCAAGGCACAGAGCGCGCTGTTGGAAGCCATGGAGGAGCACCAGGTCACGCTCGACGGTCAATCCATGCCGCTGCCGGAACCCTTTTTCGTCATCGCGACGCAGAATCCACAAGATCAGGTCGGCACGTTTCCCCTGCCCGAGTCGCAGCTGGACCGATTCTTGATGCGCGTCCAACTCGGTTATCCCGCGGCGGCGGCCGAACGCGAACTACTGCGCGGCATCGATCGGCGCGATCTCGTCGATTCGCTTCAGCCGGTCATCGGTAGCGAGGTGCTGACGGCCCTGCAGCATCGGGTTCTCGACGTGCATGTCGCGCCCGGGCTGCTCGACTACGTGCAGGCCTTGGTTGCGCACACGCGCAATGCGGTGGCATTGACCCCGCTGTCGCCGCGCGCCGCCATCGGGCTGCTGCGCGCCGCCCGCGCCTGGGCTTTGATCGAAGGCCGCGATGCAGTCATTCCGGAACACGTGCAGGAGGTATTTGCCGCGGTCGTCGAACATCGGATGCGTGAACGCGACGGCGGGCCGCAGACGATGACCCGTCTCCTCGAGGCCGTACCCATCCCTTGAGCGGCTGGCCCGTGACCGCCGTGCGCCATGCAGCCATAGCCCGTTTGGCCCGCTGGTCCGCGCGGCGTCATGGCCGCGACAGTCTGCCGATCGCCATCGCACGCCGGCGCATCTACATCGTGCCGACCCGCTTCGGCATCGCACTGGCGCTGCTGCTGGTCGCCATGCTCCTCGCGGGCTTGAATTACAACAGCAACCTCGGCCTGGCCTTCGGCTTTTTGATGACCAGCCTCGCGCTCGTGGCCATGCATCATTGTCATCGCAATTTACTCGGCCTCGAGGTCGATGTCCGCGGCGAGACCGATGCCTTCGCCGGCGGCTTTGCGTGCTTCGATTTCATCCTGCACAACACGGCGGGGGTGGAGCGGTGCGATATCGAAATCCGCTGCGTCGGCAATCCGCCGGCCACACACAGTGTCGCGGCGCACGGGTACACCCAGGCGGTGGTCCGGCTGCCGGCGCTCGAGCGCGGCCTTCTCAGGCGCGAGCAATTCGAACTGCGTACCCGCTACCCCTTCGGTTGGTTTCGCGCGTGGACCTACGTGCAAAGTCCCCTCACCGGGTTCATCGCGCCGGACCCGCGCGGGGATCGGGCACGGCTCGCGGGAGCCGCCGACGGGTCGGCACGCTACTCCGAGCAGCGCGGTGACGAGGATTTCGCCGGTTTGCGCGCCTACGAGCCCGGTGTGCCGTTGAAGCATATGGCATGGAAGGTGTTGGCGCGCGGCGGAGCGGCCGCCGTGCGCAGCTACACCCGGCTGGCCGCGGAGCCCGAGTGGTTGGATTGGGCTGCGCTCGAGGGACTCGGTGTCGAGGTTCGACTATCGCAGCTGTGCCGCTGGGTATTACAGGCGGAAAAGACCCAGACCGTCTACGGGCTGCGCCTGCCGGGAATCGCCTTGCTGCCGGACCGCGGCACGGCACACCGCCGCGCCTGTCTGCGGGCGCTCGCAACCTACGGCGCGGGCGTCTCGCCATGAGCGTCATCATGGACGGCGACCGTGTGACGCTCGAACGCCTGCTGTGGATCACGGCCTGCCTGGCGCTCGCATTGCTCGCCGACGTGGCCACGCTGCCGCCTTGGGTGACCGGCACGGTGGCTGCGGTTGCGGCGCTGCGCCTGGGATTCGCCGCGCGCGGCCTTTCGGCTCCGCCGCGTGTCGTGCGCTTCGTGATCGGCGCGGCCGCGATCGTACTGCTGTTCGTGCAGTTCCGGACCTTCAACGGCCTGTCCGCCGGCACCGCACTGCTGTGCTTGATCGCCGGATTGAAGCTGCTCGAGACGCAAACGCGGCGTGACGTCTACGTCATCACCATGATCATTTATTTCCTCAGCCTGGCGGCGCTCTTGGAGGGGGAATCGTTCTGGTTGCTGAGCTACCTGATCGGCGTGTGCTGGCTCACCACCTCGACGCTGCTGCGTCTGACGAGTTCGGCGCGCGCCGGTCATTGGCACAGCAGCGTGCGCTACGCCGGCCGCCTCATCGCGCAGGCGTTGCCGCTCGCGGTGGCGTTCTGGTTGTTCTTCCCGCGGTTCGGCGGACCGTTGTGGCACATACCCGACGAGAGCGGCGGAGCCACGTCCGGCTTGGGCGATAGCATGAGTCCCGGCGACATCACCGACCTTGCCATGTCGGACGACGTAGCGTTTCGCGTGCGCTTCAAATCCGCCACTCCCCCACCGGCCGAACGCTACTGGCGGGGACCCGTGCTGCATGATTTCGACGGGCGCATCTGGAGCCGCACCGACCCCGGCCCGATCCGCGCGACACCCTTGCTGTTCGAGGGTCCCGGTTATCAGTACACGGTGAGTCTCGAGCCCAATCAACACAATTGGATTTTCGTACTCGACTGGCCGTCGCATTGGGATGCCGCGCGCGGCTTCTTGACCAGCGATTACATGTTGGTGCGGCCGAATCCCATCTTCCAGCCGCTCGACGTCACCGCCACGTCCTACAGCCACGTGCGAACCGACCAGGCGTTGAGCATGCTCATGCGCGGCCGCGACACCCGGCTTGCGGGCGATGCCAATCCGCGCTCGAGGGCCTTGGCGCTGACGCTACACGCCGCGCATCCGCAGGAGCAGGATTATGTGCGCACCATACTCGCGATGTTTCGAGACCAGCCATTTTTCTACACGTTGACGCCGCCCCAATTGGGACGCGACAGCATCGACGACTTTTTATTCGTCACGAAGCGCGGTTTCTGCGGGCATTATGCGTCGGCGTTCGCCGTGTTGATGCGCGCGGCCGGCATTCCTGCGCGGGTGGTCACCGGCTACCAAGGCGGCACTTACAATCGCTTTGCCGACTACTGGATCTTGCGCCAGAGCGATGCCCATGCCTGGGATGAAATCTGGCTCGAGGGCCAAGGCTGGCTGCGGATCGATCCGACCTCGATGATTGCCCCCGACAGAGTCGAGCATGGTTTGAACGACGTGGTATCGGCCGGTGGTCAAGGGATGACCAGTCGCTGGCAACAGCGTGGTCTGTGGCTGGCCGACACTCGTCTGCGTCTCGATGCGCTGCGTCTGCTGTGGCGTCAGCGCATCTTGGGTTTCGATGAGGCCTCTCAAGAAAAACTCCTGGATTTCCTGCACGTTCCCGATCCCGACGGCCAGAAGCTCGCGATCGTGCTGGCGGGTTGTTTGATCGTCGGAATGTCGTGGTTGACGTGGCAGGTCCGTCGCGAGGTCGAACCGCGCCCGCGCGATCCGGTCGCCCGAGCCTATCACCGACTGTGTAAACGCCTGACCGCCATCGGTCTGCCCCGCATGCCGCACGAGGGCGCCGAGAGCTTCGGCCGCCGCGTCACCGCCCGGCGGCCGGACTTGGGGCCCGCGCTCACACGCTTGTGCCTGAATTACAGCGAACTCAAATATTCGCCGGGCGCGGAGCCGGCCGCCGTCGCCGCGTTCATCGCCGGCGTGCGCGCCTTCAGGCCGCGAGGTTCTCGCGCGTCTTCATGAAGTCGACTTCCGGCCAACGCTCCTCGATCAAGCCCAGGTTCACCCGGGTGGGGGCCAGGTAGACCAGTTCGCCGGCATGATCGACGGCCAGGTTGTCGTACGCCTTCTGACGAAATTCCGCCAAGCGCTTCTCGTCGCTCAGACGCACCCAGCGCGCCACGGCGACGTTGATGGCTTCGAATACGCATTGCACGTTGTATTCGTCCTGCAGTCGAAACGCGACCACCTCGAATTGCAGCTGTCCGATGGCGCCCAATATCAAATCGTTGTTGCGCAGCGGCTTGAACAGCTGCGTCGCGCCTTCCTCGCACAATTGCGAGAGACCTTTCTGCAGGGCTTTCATGCGCAAGGGGTCTTTGAGCACGGCGCGGCGGAACAGTTCCGGCGCGAAATTCGGCACGCCGGTGAAAGTCAGATTTTCACCTTCGCTGAAGGTGTCGCCGATATTGATCGTACCGTGATTGTGCAAACCGATGATGTCGCCTGCGAACGCTTCTTCCGCCTGGCTGCGGTCGGCCGCCAGAAAGGTCAACGCATCGGCGATGCGCACCTCCTTGTCGAGCCGCACGTGGCGCATGCGCATGCCCCGCGAATAGCGACCGGAACACAGCCGCATGAAGGCAATACGGTCGCGATGGCCCGGATCCATATTGGCTTGGATCTTGAAGACGAAGCCCGTGAGTTTCGCCTCTTCGGCATGCACCGACCGCTGCAGCGTCGGTCGTGGCAACGGTCCGGGAGAGTACTTCACGAAGGCGCTCAAGAGCTCCCGCACGCCGAAATTATTCACCGCCGAACCGAAGAATACCGGGCTCTGGCGTCCGGCCAGATAAGCAGCCAAATCGAACTCGGGACTGGCACCCCGCACGAGATCGACTTCGTCGACGAACTGCCGGTAGCGCAGGCCGAGATATTCGCGGGCGGCGTCGCTGGCCAGCCCATCGATGGTTTCATGCGTGCCCACCCTGCCCTTTTCCACCGGCACGTAGACGTAGATCTTATCCTCGAGCAAATGGTAGACGCCGAGCAGATCGCGTCCCATGCCGATCGGCCACGTGATCGGTGCGCACTGGATCTTAAGAACGCTCTCGATCTCATCGAGCAACTCGATGGGCGAACGGCCGTCCCGGTCGAGTTTGTTGACGAAGGTGATGATGGGGGTATCCCGTAGCCGGCACACCTCCATCAGCTTGATGGTGCGCTCCTCCACCCCCTTGGCGCAGTCGATGACCATGAGCGCGGAATCCACCGCCGTCAGCGTGCGGTAGGTATCTTCCGAAAAGTCTTGGTGGCCCGGGGTATCGAGCAGATTCACGATGCAATCGTCGAACGGAAATTGCATCACGGACGAGGTCACCGAAATGCCGCGCTGCTGTTCCAAGCGCATCCAATCCGACGTGGCGTGCCGCGTCGCCTTGCGACCTTTGACGGTGCCCGCCATTTGGATGGCGCCGCCGAACAGCAGAAGTTTCTCGGTCAGCGTGGTTTTGCCGGCGTCGGGATGCGAGACGATGGCGAAGGTTCTTCGTTTTCTTATATTCGCCGTGATCGAGTCGCTCGACATCGTCGCATGATACCCCAGGGAAAAGTATCTACCCCGTATTATCCGACAAAATCCGGCGCAGAACCGCGGCGTCCTCGCGGCCATTCGTCGCCTGGTAGTAGCCGCGCCGCACGCCAACCTGCTGGAAACCCAGCGACTGGTACAGTCGGGCAGCGATGACGTTGGAGGGCCTGACTTCGAGAAACGCTTCGTACATGCCGGCGCTGCGGGCTCGGTCGAGCAAATAGACGAGCACCTTGCGGGCGATGCCGCGTGCGCGATACTCATCGCGGATGCAGACGTTCAACACGTGCGCTTCGCCGGCACCGATGGACATGATGCCGTAGCCTGCAATGTCGCCGCCCACTTCGACGACGCGACACAGGTAGCCGACTCGCAGGCAGTCCCGGAAAATACCCTCGCTCCATGGAAACTGATAAGCCGACCGTTCGATGGTGACCACCATCGGCACGTCCAATTCGTGCATGGCTCGTATGACGACCTGCCCAAAGTCGAGTTCCTGTTTGACGCTAGACACGCGCGGACACCTCGCGGGCGAATTTAAGATCCTCCCAACTCTTACGCTTATCGGCCGGACTGCGCAGCAGGTAGGCCGGATGATAGGTCACGATCAACGGGACTTGTGCCGCGCCATAGACATGAACTTGCTGCCGCAGGCGAGCGAGCGAAAGGCTGGTCTGCAACAGATTTTGTGCGGCAATCCGGCCGACCACCAACATGATTTTGGGCTTCAACAACGCGATTTGTCGCTCCAAAAACGGAGTGCATTCGGCGGTTTCACCGGCCTGAGGATCCCGATTTTGGGGCGGCCTGCACTTCAGGACATTCGCAATATACACCTGCTCACGGGTCAGGCCGACGGCTCGCAGCATGGAATTCAACAAATGCCCGGCGCGGCCGACGAACGGTTCGCCACGCAGATCCTCCTCAGCACCCGGCGCCTCGCCAACCACCAGCCACTGCGCCTGCAGATTGCCGGTTCCGAATACCGTCTGGGTGCGCGTGGCGCTGAGCCCGCATCGAGTACAGGCCGCAACCCGCGCGCGCAACGCCTCCCAATCGTATCCGGCTTCCCGCCCTGCAATGAGCGCAGGCGCGTCCGCCGTCGGCGCTGCGACGGCTATTGGCGCTGCGACGGCCGCGGGCGCTGCGACGGCAGTAACCGGCGTCCTCCGCACCCAGGTTTCCAACCCCATGGCCGCCAAATAATCCTTGCGCTGCGCCGTGTTCATGCGTGGGTGATGACCCCGCGGGGACGTCGGCGCACTTTTCTGTACAACCAAACTGCCGGTGCCGACACGGCATAGCACCCAAATATCAGCAGCAACGTGATAGGCGGATACAGGGCGATGAACGCGAACGCCAGAGGTACGATCAAAATGATACGGAATCGAACCCGCGCGCCGGCGTCCACTTGTTTGAAACTATTGAATGCGAAACGACTGATCATGAGGGCACCTGCGGATGCCGTGACCAGAAATGCGAGAATCAGCCCCGGCAATCCGATATGGATCTGGTCGCTCGCCAGCCAGATCAAGGCAGCCACAACCGCGGCCGCCGACGGACTCGGCAAACCCTCGAAATAGTGCTTATCCTGAACGGCGGACCGGGAGTTGAAGCGGGCGAGCCGCAGCGCCGCGGCGGCTGCGTAAAAAAAACACACCAACCACCCAAGTCGGCGCCACAGTGGGCCGTACTCGGCGATGCGGGCCACCCCCCACTGATACGTGACGATGGCGGGCGCGAGGCCGAACGACACCATATCCGACAGGCTGTCGTATTCCTTGCCGAATGCGCTTTCGGTGTGCGTCCAACGGGCAACCCGGCCATCCAGCCCATCGAACAGCATCGCGACGAATACGGCGATCCCCGCATACTCGAATTTCAAGTCGATGGCCGCCACGATGGCATAGAAACCGGCAAACAACGCGGACGTGGTCAGCAGGTTCGGAAGCCAATAAATGCCGCGCGGGCGCGTTTGTGGGTCATCGTCGTCGCTCATGAGCGGCCATAGTACCAGGGGGCCTCATGTAAGATATGCGGCTATGCGCTTATCTCAATATCCGATCTCGACGCTCAAAGAAGTGCCCGCCGACGCTGAGGTTCTCAGCCACCGGCTGATGCTGCGGTCCGGCATGATCCGTCGTCTGGCGGCCGGGCTGTACACGTGGTTGCCCATGGGTTTGCGCACCTTGCAAAAGGCGGAGCGAATCATTCGGGAAGAGATGAACCGGGCGGGCGCCCTGGAACTGCTGATGCCGACCGTTCAGCCCGCCGAGCTATGGCAAGAGTCCGGCCGATGGGCCAAATACGGTCCCGAATTGCTGCGCTTCAAGGACCGCCACGACCGCGAGTTCGCTTACGGTCCCACCCACGAGGAGGTCATCACCGACATCGCACGGCGCGAGCTGCGTAGCTATAAACAGTTGCCGGTCAACTTCTATCAGATCCAACTGAAATTCCGTGACGAAATAAGACCCCGTTTCGGCGTCATGCGGGCGCGCGAATTTCTGATGAAAGACGGTTATTCCTTTCACGTGGATCAGGCCAGCTTGAACGTGGGCTATCGGGCGATGCACGACGCCTACAGTCGCATCTTCACGCGGCTGGGTCTCAAATTTCGCTCGGTCCAGGCGGACGGCGGCAATATCGGCGGCAGCGTATCCCAGGAATTTCATGTACTGGCCGATTCGGGGGAAGATGCCATTGCATTCTCCGACGCAGATGACTATGCCGCGAACGTCGAGACGGCGGCGACGCTGGCAGCGATTCCGCCGCGGCCGTCCGCCACGCTGCCGTTGACGCAGGTGCCGACTCCGAATGCTCGAACCATCTCGGCATTGAGCGAATTTCTGGGTGTGAGCGCCGCTCGAACCGTAAAAACCTTGCTGGTGGACGGCAGCGGCGGCAGCGATGTGGTTGCCTTCGTGCTGCGCGGCGATCATGAGCTGAACGCGGTGAAGGCGCAGAAGCTGGCAGGTGTCGCCAGTCCCCTACGCATGGCCAGCGCGACCAAGGTGCGGGAAGCGATGGGCGCCGATCCCGGCTCCCTAGGTCCCATCGGCTTCCAGGGCATTCTATACGTCGATCATGCGGCGGCTCACCTCGCGGACTTCGTCTGCGGCGCCAACGCAAAAGACGTTCATTACACGGGCGTCAATTGGGGCCGCGACCTGCCCGACCCGGTATCGGTAGACGTGCGCAACGTCATCAAGGGAGATCCGAGCCCGAGCGGCCGCGGCACCTTGGACATCGCCCGCGGTATCGAGGTGGGGCACATATTCCAGCTGGGTCAGCTTTACAGCAGCGCATTGAAAGCGACCGTGCTCGATGAACAGGGCAAGGCGTTGACCCCGTTCATGGGAACCTACGGCATCGGCGTCACCCGCGTGGTTGCCGCCGCGATCGAGCAAAACCACGATGACAACGGCATCATCTGGCCCGACGCCTTGGCCCCTTTCGTGGTGGTTCTCGTGCCGATGAATTACCAAAAGGCCGCACGCGTCAAGGCGGCGACGGACGGTCTATATGCCGACTTCACGCACGCCGGTCTCGACGTCTTGCTCGACGACCGCGACGCGCGGCCCGGTGTCAAATTCGCCGATGCCGAACTGCTGGGTATTCCACATCGAATCGTCATCGGCGAACGCGGCTTGGAGAGCGGTATGTTGGAGTATCGACACCGGCGCCAGACCGAGTCGCAAGAGATTGCAGAGCGCGATGCGCTCGCCTTCATCCGCGAAAAGTTGGCCGGCTAGCGGGTCCGGCCTCGCGAGGGGCTACTCGACGGAAAATACCGCCGGCGCAGCGCTTTCGGCGCCGATATCGCTCGGATGCTCGCGTACCGCCTCGACGCGCGCCCGCGGCGGGCCGTCGTGTAGCCACCGGTGCAGGCAGCCGACAGCCTCGGCATCGCCATGCGCTATTACTTCGACCGAGCCGTCGGCGAGATTGCGCGCGACACCGCGGATGCCGAGTTTCTCAGCTTCGATCCGGGTGCTGTCCCGAAAATACACGCCTTGAACCCGGCCCGTCACGATGAAGCGGCGCGTGGCGCGAGTCATTGCTGATGCACGGGCTCCGCCGTGACACCTACGTGTTGACCATCCGTGCGCTGAGCTTCGGCGTGCTGGGCGACGGTGAGCGCCACCCCCGCATGCCGCTTCGCCGCCATCGCCGCCAAGCGCGCCCGTGTGTATTCCTGAGCATCGATGTGTTTTTCGGCGCGCGCGATGGCAGCCTGCGCCGCATACAAATCCGGCGACGAATTTTCACTCGCGCCGGCGTCGTGCGCCGCCGCGATGGCCTGCCGAGCGTCGCTCATTTCCTGCACGGGAGCGGCCGTGCAGCCGACCAAGCAGGCGATACCAACAACCATCGCGATTAGGCGCAACATAAGGATGACGGACACTAACAACAGCGCTCTGAGCCGTCAAACGCCCGCCCGCGATACAATGTGCGACGAGCCGCGGTTAATCCGTTGCGCCGACGCTGCAATTAGTAGAAGTAACGGTTATTTCCCGTAAGGCTTGCCCATGATCGATATCTTGATTTTGTATTATTCGCGCCAAGGAAGCACGGCGGCACTGGCTCGACAAATCTGCCGCGGCGTCGAGGGAGTGGAGGGAATGCGGGCCAGATTGCGCACCGTACCGGCGGTGACGGCCACCACGGAGCGCGTCGATCCCGCCGTTCCCGACTCGGGACCGCCCTATGCGACCCACGACGATCTCGTGGAATGCGGCGGGTTGTTGTTGGGTAGCCCGACGCGCTTCGGGAACATGGCCGCGCCATTGAAATTTTTTCTCGACGGCACCAGTGCGCTGTGGCTGTCCGGAGCGTTGGTGGATAAGCCCGCGGCGGTATTCACCTCCACCCAGAGTCTGCATGGCGGCCAGGAGTCCACGCTGCTGTCCATGATGATCCCGCTGCTTCACCATGGCATGTATGTGCTGGGCTTGCCCTTCACCGAGCGTGGTCTGAACGACACGCGCGGCGGCGGTACGCCGTATGGCGCCAGTCACGTCGCCGCGGTGAGCGGCGCCGGAGAAGTATCGGACACCGAGGCGGAGCTGGCGCGTGCCTTGGGCGCACGAGTCGCAACCTTGGTCCGTCGACTGCACGCGCAACCATGAGCGTCGAGCAGAGCACGCGCGTGCTGACCCTGTGGTTATGGGTGGCCGTGAGTTTGAGTTTGTTGGCGTGGATCACGGTCGGCTATCCCTGGCCGATTTGCGTTCTCGCCGTCATTCCCCTCGCAGCACCGCTCGGCGGCTTGATCAAGGGACGTCGCTACACCTACGCGTGGGCGACGCTCTTCGTCATTCCGTACATCGTGTTCGCGCTGACGGAGTTGCTGGTCAATCCGGCGGCACGCTGGGTCGCCGCCATCAGCCTGTTGCTCATTTTTGGTTGGTTTTGCACTGTGGTTTTGTTCTTGCGCGCATCTCCAAAGCTGCGCGAATGAACGGCACCGTCAGGCGGCGTTGGGCAACCAACGAGGCTTCATCGAGCGCATCCAACACGTCGAAGAGCGAGTTCAAATCGCGCGGCATGCGCCGCAGCAGATAATCGGCCGCATCCTCCGGCAGGTGCAACCCGCGCTGCACGGCTCGTAGTTGCAAAGCCTCGACCCGTCCCGCTTCGTCCAGATCGCGCAATTGATAGACGAGACAGGCGGCAGCTCGCGAGCGCCAGTCGTCGAGAGTCCAATGGATCTGTTGCGGAGCAGCCTCGGCGGCAAAGATCAACCGGGTCCCTAAATCCGCCGCCTCGTTGAAGAGACGAAAAAGCGCCTGTTCCCAGCGAGCGTCTCGTGCCACCGCACCGACATCGTCGAGGCATAGGACCCGGCACACCTCGAACCCGTTCAATGCCTCGGGCGGCAGATTCAACCCACGCTCGAGCGGGAAGTACGCTGCCGCCTCGCCGACCGCCGCGCCGGCCGACGCACAGACCGCCTGCAGCAGATGGGTTTTTCCGCAGCCGCGCGCGCCCCAGACCCAAAGCGGGGTTGCGTCCCGGCTTTGCAACGCAGCCATCAATTCGGCGTTGGAACCCGGCGCGAAGTTCGCGAAGACGGCATCCGTGCGCAACCGAACCCCGAGCGCCAGTTGTCTCATGGCACAGTCGGGCGGCGGACCGCGCGCGTCGTAGCCGATACTCTAAACCGTCCGATGGCTTCGCTCCCATACACCAAAACATAGTCGAGCCCGCTGATGACCAATGTCACGAGCACCAGGGCGCCCAGCCCCACGGTGAGCCCACGTGGCAGCCCGGCGAATTGCAGGGTGCCGATCTGCGCGATGACGAAGAGCAACTGGCACAGCGTATTCAATTTACTGATGAAGGTGGGATGCGCCACCACCGGCCCGATCCAGATCCTGTAACACACCGCGCCGGTGACGATGATGAGGTCGCGCGCCAGCACGCTCGCCGTCAACCAGACCGGCACCGCGCCCAAGACGGCGAGCATGATGAAGACCGTCGCGATCATCAGCTTGTCGGCGATCGGATCGAGGACGCCGCCGAGTTCGGTCTGCCAACCAAAATGCCTGGCCAGATAGCCATCGACCGCGTCGGAGACCGCCGCCACGGCGAAAATCCACAAGGTCTCGTTCCACCGGTGCTGCGCGAGCGTGAAGGCTATCGGCACGATCAAAAGAATCCGGATCGAACTGATGAAATTCGGCAGGTGGCGCAGCCAACGAGGCACCATGCTACCGGCGCAGCTGAAAGCGCTGAATACCGTTCTCGCCTCCCGGCACCGTTTGCAAGGGCCCGCCGAGCGCCAACGCATGCTGCAAGGCATCGACGCCGCCCCGAGTGGTGAGACGATAGGTCACGCTGTCTCCGGCGAGCCCTTGGACGCTCACGTGCGTGATGAAAGTCAACGACTCCAGATAGGTCTGTAGGCTGGCGTAGTCGCGCAGGTTGGCGATGCCGCCAACCTCGATATCCACCGGCGCAAGACTGCCGCTCGCGGCGAACAAGCCGGCATACAGGTCGGCGGTTCGATTGATCCCGTCCAACGTTCCCGACCATTCGCTGTTGTGATCTTGGAATACCAACGTCCACCGCACGTTTGCGTTCGCGCCGCTACCGTTTGCCCGACCGATGAGCACCCCATCCGCGCCCGCGCGGCGCGCCGTGTCCACCAGCGGCGAATTGGCGGCGCCGTTCGCGGCCGCGAAGTCGACCTGGTTTTTCGGGACGTCGGCGGCGCTTGGCCACGTCAAGGGCAGACCTCGCACGGACGCCGCTGCGACGAGCGCCGCCTTCAGGTCGGACACGTCGTCGGCCGTGACGAAGGTGGCAGACTGCGCGCCGGTCGGCATGCTCAGCCAGACGAACGTGGCCGGCCGATCGCGGCCCCACACGGGCTGACCGTTCTGCGTCAGCCAGCGTTCGAGCGCCGGACCGTCGAACGCCACCCAGAGCTGGTTATCGGGAGCGCCGCGGTATTGCTGCACGTAACGCCGCGTGCTGCCGAGCAGCGGTGCCAGCGCTGCATCCTCGGGGGCCCCGCGTCGTCCGGTGACCCGAATCAGCACGATTTTCAAGGCCGCTTGGAATGCGGACGCCTGTGCGCCCGCGGACCGATCGACCAACGGCACCGTTGCTTGATACAACTCCGTTCGGGTCAGCCCGAAGGCGACGCCGCTGCCACAAACGGCAGAAGCCATCAAGCATAGGATAGCAACGGTGCGCAAATACCTTGAACGGAAATCGTCGTAATAATGTGTCATGGCGTAATCATGAAAAGCCTTGAGTTCCCTAGGGTAAAATACCACACGCAGGCGATCCGCCGGGTCGGCCCATCAAACCGTTGAGGAAGCGAATGACCGAGCGAGCTCCGATAACCTACAGCGGCTCCGGAGTCGATATCGACGCAGGTGAAGAGTTGGTGGAGCGCATCAAGCCGGGCGTCAAACGCTCCATGCGGCGTGAAGTGCTCGGAGGCATCGGCGGCTTCGGCGCGCTCGTCGAAGTGCCGCTGGACCGTTATAAGAAGCCGGTGTTGGTCTCCGGCACGGATGGTGTCGGAACCAAACTGCGGCTCGCCATCGATACCGGGCGCCACGACACGGTGGGTATCGACCTGGTCGCCATGTGCGTGAACGATGTCGTGGTACAAGGCGCCGAGCCGCTGTTTTTTCTCGACTATTTTGCCACCGGGAAACTCATCGTCGACTTGGGCGCACGCGTCATCGCCGGCATCGTCGAGGGCTGCATCGAAGCGGGTTGCGCGCTGGTCGGGGGAGAGACCGCCGAAATGCCCGGCATGTACCACGGTGATGACTACGATTTGGCCGGCTTTTGTGTCGGTATCGTCGAGAAGGATTCGATCATCGACGGCAGTAAAACCGTGGCCGGCGACGTGGTGCTCGGCCTGCCCTCCTCCGGACCACATTCGAACGGCTTTTCGATGATTCGAAAGATCCTGGCCGAGGCGCGCATCGGGAATGACACCCAGATCGATGGGATGGCCTTGATCGATCGCCTCATGGCGCCGACCCGAATCTACGTCAAGCCTCTCCTGGCCCTCATTCGGGCGGTGCCGGTCCATGGACTTTCCCACATCACGGGTGGGGGGTTGTCGGACAATATTCCGCGCGTCATCCCCGACGGTCTGGAGGTGGTGCTGGAACGTAAATCGTGGCCTCGCCATGGCGTTTTCGACTGGCTGCAGGCCGCCGGGCGCGTGACCGACCAGGAAATGCATCGAGTCTTCAATTGCGGCATCGGCATGACCGTGCAGGTGGCCGCTGAGGATGCCGGCCGGGCCATGGCACTATTGCGCGTCGCCGGACAGGAGGTCGCGGTGATCGGCGAGGTGAGGAGCGGTTCGCGCGGTGTCGTCATCGTTTGAACACCATGCTCTCCCGGCTGCCGATTGCGATTCTGATCTCGGGACGCGGCAGCAACATGCGGGCACTCATCGAGGCCAGCCGCTCGAACGACGCCTGTTATCGGGTCGTCCGGGTACTCTCCGATAAAGCGGACGCCGCCGGTCTCGCCGTCGCACGCGACTTGGGCATCGAGGCACGCGCCGTGCCGGCGCTGGGCGCCGCGGATCGGCGCACCTACGATCGGTCGCTGTCGATGGCCATCGACGAGTGTGCACCGGCGCTCATCGTGCTCGCCGGATTCATGCGCATCCTGTCGCCCGAGTTCGTCTGCCGTTATGCTGGACGCCTGTTGAACATTCATCCCTCGTTGCTGCCGAAATACCCTGGTTTGCACACCCATCGACGGGTGTTGGCGGAACAAGACACCGAGCATGGGGCCACCGTGCACTTCGTTACCGCGACATTGGATGCGGGTCCGCCCGTCATCCAAGCGCGCATCGCAGTGACCCCCGATGACGATGAACGGACGCTCGCGGCCCGCGTGCAAGCGCAGGAACATCGCATCTATCCGCTGGCGGTGCGCTGGTATTGTGAAGGGCGTCTGCGCTACGACGACGCTCACGCGAGGTTGGATGGCAAACCATTGGCGACGCCGGTGTCTTACGAAGAAGGCGCCGGCGGCTGGCCCCAACCGTCGCGCGGTGAATAGCTCCTTGCGGCGCATTGGGCCGGTTTGGCTTGTTTGGCTGGGATTCACCGTGCCACTGTCGGTACGCGCCGCCGAGGAAACCCTGAGCAATTCACCGGCCCCGTTTCTCGCTCACTACACCGCGGATTGGAAAACCATCAACGTCGGTACCAGCGACCTGGAGCTTAAAACCGATTCCGCTCCGGGCACGTTCATCTACACCTGGACGGTCTCGGCGCGCGGCATCTTTCGACTCGTCTATGCCAACGACGTCATTCAAAAAAGCTGGATCACCGTGCTGCAGGATCATGTTCGACCGGATCGCTACCGCGCCCAGGACGGCGACTCGGTCGCCAGCGTCGACTTCGATTGGGCTGCGGGCCGGGCTCGTGGCCATTCGGAAAAAAAGCCCATCGATCTGCAGATCGACCCGCGCACTCAAGATGTCATGTCGATCCAGATCGAGGTGATGCTCGATTTGAAAAGCGGCAATCTTCCGACGCTTTTCCGCATACTCGACAAAGATGCGATCAAGGACTTCAACTATGCCGAGGAGGGGCGGGCACGAATTCGCACGGCATTGGGCGAGCTCGATACGGTCGTGGTCTCGAGTCGGCGCACCGGCGGCAGTCGGGTGCTGCGCATGTGGTTCGCTCCGGCGTTGGGCTTCGTGCCGGTCTTGGCGGAACGGACGCGCGACGGCAAACTCGAGTTTGCGATGAAGATCAAAACGCTCACCCGCTAGGTCTTCGGCAGCGTCACGCCGCGTTGACCCTGGTATTTTCCACCGCGATCACGGTACGAGGTTTCACAGACCTCGTCGGATTCGAAGAACAACATCTGCGCCACCCCTTCATTGGCATAGATTTTAGCGGGCAGCGGCGTCGTGTTGGAAAACTCCAACGTCACGTGTCCTTCCCACTCGGGTTCCAGCGGCGTGACGTTGACGATGATTCCGCACCTCGCATACGTGCTTTTTCCCAAGCACACGGTCAATACGCTGCGCGGGATACGAAAAAATTCCACCGTGCTCGCCAGAGCGAACGAGTTCGGCGGAATGATGCACACCGGGCCTTTGAAATCGACGAAGGATTTTTCGTCGAAATTCTTCGGATCGACGATGGTGGAATTGATGTTGGTGAAGATTTTGAATTCGTCGGCACAGCGCACGTCGTAACCGTAACTCGACGTGCCGTAGGAGACGATCTTGTGGCCGGCCGAGACGCGTACTTGTTCCGGGGAAAACGGGTCGATCATGTCATGGGCGGCGGCCATGCGCCTGATCCAGCGATCGCTCTTGATGCTCATCAGGTGGCCTCGACCGTGATCTTGGGAAACATCCGGGAGTAATCCTTGTTGAAGGTGGCGAGCCGCGCTGCCGTACGCCGCGCCATTCGCAGATAACTCTGCGCCCGCACGCTGTCGGGCTCCGATACCACGGTCGGCGAACCCGCGTCCGCGTCCTCGCGGATACGGATGTCGAGCGGCAACTCACCCAGCAACTGCACCCCATATTGCTCGGCCATGCGCCCGCCTCCGCCGTTGCCGAACACGTGTTCGGCGTGGCCACACTGACTGCACACGTGCACGCTCATGTTTTCCACGACGCCGAGCACCCGAACCTCGACTTTTTCGAACATTTTGAGGCCCTTGCGCGCATCCAGCAGAGCGATGTCCTGCGGCGTGGTCACGATCACGGCGCCGCTGACCGGGACGCGCTGGGCGAGGGTCAATTGGATGTCGCCGGTTCCGGGCGGCATATCGACCACCAGGTAATCGAGTTCGCCCCAGGAGGTCTCTCCCAGTAATTGCGTCAGCGCCTGGGTGACCATGGGCCCACGCCACGCCATGGGCTGCTCGGCATCGATCATGAAGCCGATCGACATCACTGCGACGCCGTGCGCCGACAACGGCAGGAGGTGCTTGCCGTCCGGACTGGCGGGTTTTTGGCCGGCCAGACCCATCATCAGCGGCTGGCTGGGCCCGTAAATGTCCGCATCCAACAATCCCACGCGGGCGCCCTGCGCGGCCCATGCCAGCGCCAAATTGGCGGCGGTGGTCGATTTGCCCACCCCGCCCTTACCGGACGCCACCGCAATGACATTTTTGACGTGGGCGAGCGGCTGCAAGGTTTTCTGGACGGCGTGCGCGATGATCTGTGAATTCAAGCTCAGCTTGAGGCGCGCGCCCCCTAGTTCGGCGACGAGGAACTCGCGTAGCACGGGCTCCAGTTCCGCCGCGTAGCCGCCTACCGGAAAACCGTACGTCAGTGTGACGGCCGCCTCGTCGCCCTGCACCGTAACGGCGCCGACGGCCTTCGCCGTCTCCAGGCTTTGGTCCAGATAGGGGTCGACAAAAGTACTTAATTTTGCGCGAATTGCGCTGGCCGTCGCGGAAGGGTGCGTCATATATCGGCAATATTCTACCGCAGGCTGACGCCATCGTGCGCTGTGGCATACTTCTCATTCGCGCGCAGATGAGGACCGTACACGCCCAAAAAATGTGCAACTTGAAGGCACCGAATGAGTTTATTTGCCAACTACCGTGCCGATCGACTGATCGCCGAAGTGAGGAGCAGCGGTAATCCCGGAAGCCCGCTAGCCCAGAAGGCTCTGGAGAAATTGATCGCTTTGGGGCCGAATGCCATCGATCCCATCGTCGCCGCGCTGACCACCGCCGAGAAACGCGAAACCCTGGTCTACGTCGAAGCGCTGGCGCGCTTGATCGATGCGAAAACTCTGCCGCACCTGTTGCGCACCATGGCCGATGCGAACAGCCGGGCAACCTCCGGTATCGCCTGGGCGTTGTCCTCGAGCAAAAACTATCCGGCCGCCGCGCTGCTCGACGCGTTGACCAAACCGGGCATGCCCAAACAAGCCATCATCGATGTCATTGCTGCGCAGAAACTGCGCTATTCGGTACGCGAACTACTGCATGCCGCCTACACCCAGGAAGCCAGCGAGCGTTCGGGATTGTTCAAAATCATCGGTGAGATCGCCGACGAGTCGTCGATCGACGACCTGATCTCCCGGATCGAAGGCAAGGATCCGGTGGCGCGTCTGCACATCATCAACGTACTGGCGCGTTTCAACACGCCGGACGTGCAACAAGCCATTCAGAAACAGCTCAAAGACAACAGCAAATTCATCCGAACCGCCGCGCTGGCCGCCTTATCGCGGATGGACGGACCGTTCGACATGGTGCAACTCTGCGACATGTTGCGGGATCCCGAAATGGAAGTTCAGAACAAGGCCGTCGACGTCATCATCCGGGCCAACCATCCCGATACCGTCAAATACTTGGTCGAGGTGCTCAAGGACGAGAACGAATACACGCGCCGCGCCGCCGTCGAGGTGTTGAACGCCATCGGCACTTCGAAGTCGGTGAAATACCTTCTCGAAGTGATAGCGGACAGCGATTGGTGGGTGCGCACCCGGGCTGCCGATGCGTTGGGCAAAATCGGCGGCCCGCGGGTGGTCGATGCCGTGCTCGAACTCATCAAGGACGACGATCAAGACATCCGGCGCGCCGCGATCGAGATACTCAACCAAACCAAGGACGATAGAGCGGTTGCTCACCTCATCGAGGCGACCCGAGATCCCGATTGGTGGGTGAGCGAGCGCGCCGTGGACGCGCTCGCCGAAATCGGCACCAGCAAGGCAGTGCCGCGGTTCAACGAGATGCTCTCCACCGTGCAAGCCAAGTCGGTGCCGACGGTGGTCCGCGCCATCGCCAAAGTGGGCGATCACAAAAGCATCGAGCACTTGTTGCCATTGCTGCAACGGAAAGAGAGCGAAATCAAAGTGGCGGTCGTGGCCGCGCTCGCCAAGCTCGCCGACGAGCGCCGCGCGGAGACCGTTCGCGCTCGCCTGCAGGCCGTGCCGGGCGCCGCGGACGGGACGCTCAATGCCGCCGTCGCGCGCGCGATTCAAGAATTGGACAACCGATTTTCGACACAGCAACTTGCCGCGGATAAGCACGCCGTGCAGCTACAGGAGCCGACCAAAACCCTGCTCATCGACAATCAGGAGTTGTCGAAAGTCGTCAAGGAGGTGGAAGTCCAGAGCTTCGTGAGGCTCGACATCGCCACCCTGAAACCCGGCGACGTCATCGAGGGTCGCTACAAGTACAT
This sequence comes from uncultured Acetobacteraceae bacterium, assembly GCA_964658135.1. Lineage (GTDB taxonomy): Bacteria > Pseudomonadota > Gammaproteobacteria > Steroidobacterales > Steroidobacteraceae > Bog-1198. The sequence continues at coordinate 24,266 of CAZZXZ010000028.1, forward strand.
CGAGAAAATCGGCAAAGGCGCGTTCGGTACCGTGCTGCTGATGGAGGACACGGTGGTCGAAGAACGCCTCATCCTTAAGTTCCTGAATCCCAACGTCGCGTCGGACGAAGAGATGATGAAGCGCTTCGTCCACGAATTGCGCTACAGCCGCAAGATCACCCACAAAAACGTCATTCGCATCTATGACTTCCTGTACATCCAGGGCAACTATGCGATCTCGATGGAATATTTTCCGTCCCATACGTTGGGCGGCGAGATCGTCAATGAGAAGCCGGTGGAACTCAAACGAGCCGTCAAATTCGGAATCGACATAGCCACCGGCATGGCCGTCGCGCACCAGGCCGGTATCGTGCATCGCGACTTGAAGCCCGCCAATGTGCTGATCGACAGCGAGAGCTTGCTGAAGATCGTCGACTTCGGCGTCGCCGCCGCGCAGAGCCAGGGCGATACGCAGCTGACGAAGACCGGCTACGTGATAGGGTCCCCGAAGTACATGGCACCCGAACAGATTCTCGGCAAGAAGGTCGACGAACGGGCGGACATCTACAGCCTCGGAGTCATTCTCTACGAGTTGCTGACCGGTGTCCCGCCATACTCGCGCGGGGATCACATGTCCGTGATGTATCAGCACGTTCAGGGCAAGGCTCGCCCCCCCATCGACATCAACAAGAGCCTCCCCCCCGAACTGAATAGTCTCGTCGTGCGGTGCATGTCGCTGGACAAAGCCAAGCGGGCGCAAAGCATGGACGAATTCCGTTTGGCGCTCGAAAAATTCCTCTAGCCGTCGGCCGAATCGCGGCTCGTGCGGGCCGACACTTAGACGTACCTCACGTTTACGGGCCATGCGCGCAGCATATGCTCGAAAAAGCAACCGCTTACGGGTAGCCTTGGGCGTTATGGCAAGAATCGACGCATTCCTAAAGCTCGCCGTCGCGCAGGGTTGCTCCGATTTGCATCTGGCGGTCGGGGTGCCGCCGATGATGCGCATGCATGGCGACCTGATCCCGATCAAGTTCCGCGATTTGGGCGATGCAGAACTCGAGGGATATATCACGGAGGTGCTGACGCAAGCGCAGATCAAAGTGATGAAGGGCGGCCACGATTTGGACTTCTCGTACGTGACCGGCGATGGCGGTCGTTTTCGCGCCAACGTGTTTCGCAAGGAAACCGGCATCGGTGCCGCTTTTCGTGCCATACCCACCACGATGCCGAGCATCGATCAGCTCGGCTTGCCGCCGATCGTGCGCAAGCTTTGCGATCATCACCAAGGAATGATTCTGGTCACGGGCGCAACGGGCACCGGCAAGTCGACGACCTTGGCCTCGATGATCGATCATCTTAACGCCACGCGGTCGGTCAACATCATAAGCCTGGAAGATCCCATCGAATTCGTCCACCGCAGCAAGTCGAGTCAGGTCATCCAGCGCGAACTCGGCACTCATCTGCCGTCGTTCGCAGAGGGCGTACGCGCGGCCATGCGGGAGGATCCCGATGTCATTCTGGTCGGTGAAATGCGCGATGCCGAGACCATCTCGATGGCGATGACGGCCGCCGAAACGGGCCATCTGGTGCTCGGCACACTGCACACCACGAGCGCGACGAAGACGTTGGATCGCATCATCGATGCCCTGCCCACCGACGAACGCGAACAGACGAAAAGCTTCTTGAGCGCGAGCTTGATCGCGGTCATCACCCAAATATTGGTAAAAAGTCCGGACCAGCGCGCACGCCGTGCCATCTGCGAGGTGATGGTGGTGACCAAGGCGATCGGCAAGCTCATCATGACCGATCAGACGCATCAGATTCCGAGCCAGCTGCAGATGGGCAAGGAGTACGGCATGCAGCTCATGGACCAAGCCTTGCTGACGGCTATCGCCGCCAAGGAGATCGATCCGGAACAAGCCTATCTGTATGCGGCCGACAAACGACCCTTCCAGCGGTTCGTGACGGACATGGCGAGCGCTCCGCTCGTCGAATCCGCCGGCCATTGAGCGCGCCGTGGCAGTCATCGACAGTTACCTGACCCAGGTTCTCGAAAAAAACGGCTCGGACCTACACTTCCTCGCGGGCGGCCCGGCACGCGTGCGTCAGCACGGCGAACTCAAGCCGTTGAGCGCCGAGCTCCTCGGCGCGGACATGGTCAAGACCACCCTGTACGAAATCATGCCCAAAGTGTCCCTCGAGCGCTTCGAAGCGAAGGACGGCACCGATTTCGCCTACAGCATCCCGGGAGTCGCGCGGTTTCGCGTCAACGTGCTGCGCCAGCTGAACGGCATGGGAGCCGTGTTCCGCGCGATCCCCTCGACCGCCCGCACCGCTCAAGAACTCAAGCTGCCCGACGCCGTGATGAATCTGTGCAAGATCAATAACGGCTTGATTCTCGTCACCGGCAAGACCGGTTCCGGCAAATCGACCACCCTCGCGGCCATGGTCGACGACATCAACACGCGCGAGAAAGGTCATATTCTCACCATCGAGGATCCCATCGAATTCGTCCATACCCGTAAACAGTGCCTCATCAGTCAACGTGAAATCGGCGTGCATGCCACCTCGTTCTCCTCGGCGCTGATGTCCGCTTTGCGTGAGGACCCGGACGTGATTCTGGTGGGGGAGCTGCGCGATTTGGAGACCATGAGCATCGCCGTCACTGCCGCCGAAATGGGCATCCTGGTGATGGGCACGCTGCATACGAACGGCGCGGCGGCCACTGTGGACCGCTTGGTGAATGCGTTTCCCGCAGACAAGCAGCCGCACGTGCGCACCATGCTGTCGACCAGCTTACGCGGGGTGGTGTCGCAGCAGCTCATCCCGACCGCCAACAAACAGGGCCGCGTCGCCGCTCTGGAAATTCTCATCAATACCCCGGCGGTCGCCAATCTGATCCGGCAGGGCAAGATGGACCAATTGGAGAATGCCATGCAGAGCGGCGGTGCCACGGGCATGCGCTTGATGGATACGGCCATTCAAACGCTGTTGGATCAGCGTCTGATTTCCGGCCAAGAAGCCTTCAAAAAAGCCATCAACAAGAGCCGCTTCGAACAGTTCCGCGGCGCTCCGTAACTCGCACTAAGCCTGCGCCATGCCCACCGCCGCGCCGCGCCGTGGCATAATTTGGCATGCTCGAACGCCGCCGAATTCTCGTTACCAGTGCGTTGCCTTACGCCAATGCGTCCATCCACCTAGGCTACGTGCTCGAGGCGGTGCAGACCGATATCTGGGTTCGCTTTCAACGGCTGCGCGGACACGAGTGCTATTACGTCTGTGCCGACGATACGCATGGCACGCCGATCATGCTCAAGGCTCAGGCCGAAGGCATCACGCCCGAGGCTTTGATCCACGAGGTCAACATCGAGCATCGGCGCGACCTCGCCGACATGCTCATCAGCTTCGACAATTTCGGCTCGACGCACTCGTCCGAGACTAAAACGCGGTGCGACGCCATGTACCGCACGCTAAGGGACGCGAATTACATCGACCGCCGCACCATCAGCCAGGCGTACGACCAGACCGCCAAGATGTTTCTGCCCGATCGCTACGTCAAAGGCATCTGTCCCGTGTGCGCGACCGCGGATCAGTATGGGGATTCGTGCGAAAGCTGCGGGGCTACGTATACGCCCGCAGATCTGAAAAATCCGCTGTCGGTGGTGAGCGGTACGCCTCCGGTATGGCGCGAATCGGAACATTATTTCTTTCGCTTGAGCGCCTTCGAAACCAGTCTCGCCACCTGGGTCAAGAGTGGTGCCGTCCAGCAAAGCGTCGTCCGTAAGCTCGACGAGTGGTTCACGCAAGGTTTGAAAGACTGGGATATCTCGCGCGAGGCACCCTATTTCGGTTTTGAAATTCCGGACGCGCCGGGCAAGTATTTTTACGTGTGGTTCGACGCGCCGATCGGCTACCTAGGAAGTTTCAGTCAGCTCTGCGAGCGCACGGGTCTCGCCTTCGACGATTTTTTGGGACTCGAGACGCGCGCCGAGCTGCATCATTTCATCGGCAAGGACATTCTGTACTTTCACACGCTCTTCTGGCCCGCGGTGCTGGAGGGCGCCGGCCTGCGCCGCCCCACGGCGATCCATGCACATGGCTTTTTGACCGTCAACGGTCAAAAAATGTCCAAATCGCGCGGTACCGGCATTACCGCGCGCCGGTATCTCGAGCGTTTCAAAGCCGAATACCTACGCTATTATTTTGCGGCTAAATTGGGTCCCGGCATAGACGACCTGGATTTGAACCTCGACGAGTTCACGACGCGTCTGAATGCCGATATCGTCGGCAAACTGGTCAATATCGCCAGTCGCTGTGCCGGCTTCATCACCAAGAATTTCGACGGCGCCTTGGCCGGCGTCCTGCCGGAACCCGAGCTGCACGCGGCTTTTACCGCGGCGGCCGACGGCATCGCCGCCGCTTACGAGGCCTGCGATACCGCAAGCGCGGTTCGCGACATCATGGCGCTCGCCGACCGGGCCAATCAGTACATCGATTCGCGCAAGCCCTGGAATCTGGCGAAACAGCCCGATCAGGCCGACGAGGTGCAGCGCGTGTGCACGCAGGGTCTGAATATGTTTCGTGTGCTGATGGTTTACTTGCAGCCCGTGCTGCCCGACATGGCGGTCCAAGCGCGAGGTTTCTTTCAGGAAGGTGAGTGGACCTGGGCGAGTGCGGCAACACCCTTGCTCGGTACTCGTCTCCTGCCGTACCGAGCGTTGGCGACTCGTCTCGATCCCGAAGCCGTCGCGGCACTCATCGAAGCACCGCCGGCGGTGGCGTCGGCCACGCCTGCGTCGCCGGCCGCGTCCGCAGCGCCGGCCACCCCCGTTACTGCTGCACCGTCCGCGCCGGTGCCGATTTCGATCGATGAGTTCCTGCGCGTGGATCTACGGGTCGCCAAGGTCTTGAACGCCGAATTCATCGCCGGCGCGGACAAGCTGCTGAAGCTGCATCTAGACGTCGGCGAACTCGGCGAGCGCGATATCTTCGCGGGCATCCGAGCGGCTTACGAACCCGCCGCCTTGATCGGTCGGTTGATCGTCGTCGTCGCCAATCTGGAACCGCGTAAAATGCGCTTCGGGATCTCCGACGGGATGATGTTGGCCGCAGGTCCCGGAGGCGCGGATATCTTCGTGTTGTCGCCGGACTCCGGCGCGGCGCCCGGCATGCGCGTCAAGTGATCGCGACGCAGATCGACGCGCTGCTGCCACAGACGCAATGCACGCGCTGCGGCTATGCGGGGTGCCGGCCGTACGCGGACGCCATCGCGACCGCTGCGGCGGCCATCAATCAATGCCCGCCCGGCGGCGCCGCCACCATCGAGGCACTCGCGGAGTTGCTGGGCCGGCGCGTGCAGCCGCTGAACCCGGCGCACGGCGTCGAAGCACCGTTGCAGAGGGCATACATCGATGAGTCGCGGTGCATCGGTTGCGCCCGCTGTCTCGCACCCTGCCCCGTGGATGCCATCGTCGGCGCGCCGAAATTCATGCACACCGTGCTGATCGACCGCTGCACGGGCTGCGAACTGTGCGTGGCGCCGTGTCCCGTCGACTGCATCGAGATGCGACCTGCTGCCTCATCCGCCGGCAACCAGGCCGGGCTCAATCGGCTCCGCTTCGAGGCGCACACCGCCCGTGAAGCGCGGCGCCTTCGGGAGCGGCAACTGGCGCTACGCGGCAAGAAGGCCGCCGCCGCGGTGCGCCCATCGAGCGATGCCGACTCGCCTTCATGAATCCGGCGAAACGGCGCGAGATATTCGAGCGTCTACAGGCGGCGAATCCGGCGCCGCGCACCGAGCTGCGCTACCGCTCTCCATTCGAGCTGCTGATTGCGGTCATTCTTTCGGCGCAGGCCACCGACAAGGGCGTCAACAAGGCTACGCCGGCGCTCTTCGACGCAGCACCGACACCCGCGACCATGCTGGCGCTCGGCGTCCAGGGCATCACTCCGTTCATCAAGTCCATCGGCCTTTTCAACAGCAAGGCGAAGAACATCATCGCTGCCTGCCGGGCGGTGGTCATGGAACATGACAGCCAGGTGCCGCGCACCCGGGAGGCGCTCGAGAGTCTGCCCGGCGTGGGACGCAAAACCGCCAACGTCGTATTGAATACCGCGTTCGGCGAAGCCACGATCGCGGTGGACACGCATATTTTTCGAGTGGCCAACCGCACGGGGCTCGCGCCCGGCAAGACCGTGCGTGCGGTCGAGGATAAGCTGCTGAAATTCGTGGCCCCCGAGTTTCTGCAGGACGCCCATCATTGGCTCATATTGCATGGCCGGTACGTGTGTAAGGCCCGCGTGCCCGCGTGCCC
>CAZZXZ010000029.1:0-30399 GCA_964658135.1 uncultured Acetobacteraceae bacterium
TGCCCTCGCCCGGAATTGAACCGGGATGACATTTTAAGTCGACGGATTTTAAGTCCGTTGCGTCTACCAATTCCGCCACGAGGGCCGCAACCCGAAAGTTTAGCAGAGCTACCCTAGAACGAGACGCGTTCGACGGCGGGGACGCACCAGATATCGAGCGGCGCGGTGCGACCGCGCAGAGCGAACTGGGGCAGGTGCAGCACGGGAATGGGACCGATGTAAATCTCGCGCACGTCGCCCTCGATGTCGAGCGCCGCGGCAACCGTACAGGAGAGCAATACTTCGCCCGCCCGCGCCCGACTGCAGAGGCGCGCGGCGACGTTCACCGTATCGCCCACCAGCGTCACCGATTTCTTACCCGGAGCGCCCAGCATGCCCATGGCCACTTCACCCAGGTGCAGACCGACGCCGATACCGGTATCGATCGACAACTCTTCACGCCAGCGGGCCGCCAAGGCGCCGAAATGTTGCAACATGGCATGGCCGGCGGCAAGCGCCTCGCGCGCACCATCCTGCGACGGGTCCTGACCGCCGAAGCCGGCCATCATGCCATCGCCCGCCATGTGAAAAATCTTGCCGCCGTACAGCGTCGTGGCGCTCGCCAGCACGCCGAAGAATTCATCGAGCAAAGGCAGGATGCGGGCCGCCGGCAAGCGCTCGGCCAGTCCGGTGTATCCCCGTAAATCGGCGAACAGAACCGTGACGCGGGGGGTTCGAATCGGCATCGAACGGGTGCCGCGTTTAACGGCCAGCGACGGCGTCGCGCGGACGTTCGGAGCGCCGTCGAGCACCTCGTTAAGTTCCGAGTCCATAAGATCTATACACCGTACGCGTCACAACATCCCTCGCGTCATAGACTAGGCTATGGCCTCGATTATGCACTAAAAATATGCATCAGCACGCCTATGCGATTCGGGGCAACCCTTCCAGAGCGTGTCGGGCATTCACCCAATCTTCGGGGGGGCCGGAATGCCGAGCCCGCGCACCACGGCGGGTCGGCGTAAGAAAACCTCGAGGACGCGCATCACTTGCGGGTAGGCAGGCAGATCGACGAGCGCCGCAGCATCGTAAAACGTATTGAGGATATTAATCCAAGGCAACAGCGCGATATCCGCGATGCTGTACATATCGCCCATGAGCCATGCGCGATCGACCAGGTGGCGATCGATCACGCCCAACAAGCGTTTTGCCTCCGCGACATATCGGTCGCGCGGCCGCTTGTCCTCATAGTCTTTACCGGCAAACCGATGAAAGAAACCCACCTGACCGAACATGGGCCCGACTCCGCCCATCTGAAACATCAACCATTGAATCGTATGATAGCGACCCTGCGGGTCCCGCGGAATCAACGATCCGGACTTGTCGGCCAGATACAGCAGGATGGCACCCGACTCGAACAGGGCCAGTGGTTGCCCATCCGGACCCTGCGGATCGATGATGGCCGGGATCTTGTTGTTTGGGTTGAGCGACATGAACTCCGGCGAGAGCTGATCTTCCGTGTCGAACCTTACGAGATGCGGCTCGTAAGGCAACCCGGTTTCTTCCAGCATGATCGAGACTTTCACACCGTTAGGCGTGGGCAGAGAATAAAACTGGATACGGTCAGCATGATGAGCGGGCCATTTTTTCGTGATCGGAAAATCGCTCAGAACGGTCATGCTGCCTCGTCCCCTAAAACGGATAATTCAAACCGGTGAATATGGCGACGCCTTCGTCACCATAGCCCACGTCCACCTTGCCGACCACGAATGGCCGCGCGATTCCGCGAAAACCCACGCCGAAGACATGGTGCAGATCGTCGAACGGCAACGTGCCACCATGTGAGAATACTCTGCCGAGATCGATGAAGGGCGCAATCTCCACGTCGATGCGTGTGGCGACGGCGTCGAACGACAGCACCGTGCGGCGTACTTCCAACGAGGAGGAAAAAGAATTGCGCGCATAGAAGCGACCTTCCCCGTAGCCGCGCAACTCCTGCTCTCCGCCGATCTGGCTTTCGCCGCCGCCCAAACTGCTGAGCACCCAGAAAGGCGGATCGTGTGCTTCTGGGAGATAATGCACGGCGATGTGGGTCGCGATCACGGTACGCGGCGTAATGGGCCAAAAATCACGGCCGTCGAATCCCGCCTCGCTGTAAGCCGATGGGTTCAACAGGCCATGGCGGGCGCCGGCGCCGCCATAGGCGACCAGTTCCATGCCGCGGGTCGGCACCGTCAAGTCGTCTCGCGTGTCGTAAATCATCGAGAGCCGATTGAGCAATATGTTGTTGGTACCCACACCCTCGATGTGGCCGAACCGTGTTTGCAACGATTCGATTCCCGACAGGGTTCCGGGCAACACGTCCACCGAACGCATGCGCGCCGTGTAGAGAAGCTGCCAGGCGTGCGTGAAATTGAGGCCGACCTGCACCTGTGCCAGTTCTTGATTGTTGGTGTAATTCGTCTCGTTGGACCGTGGCGTGGCATTGCCGATACCAAAAAACCGGGGCGTACCGCTGCGATCGTAGATCAGACTGTAGTTGACCGACCAGCGCTGATCGCGTAGACGACCGATCTGATATTCGGCATCGAAGTTGCGCTGTACGCGCTCGTTGAACCCGGTATCGACCGACCACTGCTTGTCCGCCGACGAAAATGCGTAGAGGCGCGCATCGGCGCCGTAGCCGAAGTAAGGGTTGTGCAGGACATCCGGAGCGATGATGCGGCTGATCTGGTGATCGTCGTCGGTTTTGATCCAGACGGGCAGCAGACCCACCGTCGTCCCGCTGTTCGGATCGGTACCGATGAGGGGCACCGGAATGAACGGTGCGCTCGACGGGTTGAACCACCGCGACATGATGCCGTCCGAGGCCACCGGGAGGGGGCCGTTGGCATCGGGTGCGGGAACCGAGTCCGCGCGGGACTTCGCCGCGACGAAGCACAGGGCTACGCAGGTTGCGGCCGTCCAGTATTTCAACACAGCGACTCGGCGAAACCCTGGATGAGTCGGGCCATGTCCGCGACAGTGACCTGGCCCATGGTCGAAATACGAAACAGCGTTTTCGCCAGATCGCCCTGGCCCGCGTAGATCACGAAGCCCCTGGCTTTCAATGCGTCGTGCAAAGTTTCGTAGTCGACACCCGCCGGCAATCGATAGGAACGCAACACCACGGAAGACTGTTCCGGCGCCAACACCGCCGCGATGCCCAACTGCGCCAATCCGCCGCGGACTTGCTCGGCGAGGCGCGCGTAATGCGCGTACCGAGCCGGTCGGCCACCCTGCTCCGCATATTCGCGCAGCGCCTCGACCAGCGCATAGCACACGTGCACGGCGGGCGTGAATGGCGTGTTGCGTTGTTCTTGCAGCAGCGCAAGCCGGCCCAAGTCCAGATAGTAGGCTCGGCACGCCGCTTGCTGGAGGGCCGTGCGCCGCACGATGACGAAAGAAACGCCCGGCGCTCCATGCAGACATTTGTTGGCCGTCGCGGCCACCGCCGCAAGCATCGGATTCGCAAAGTCGATGACTTCGGCTCCAAAACTGCTGACGCCGTCGAGCAGCAATTGGACGTTTCGCGCGCGGCAGATTGCGGCCACGGCATAGAGATCGTTCAAGCGTCCCGTCGTCGTCTCGTGATGCACCATCGCCAGATGCGTGAACGGGACGTCGTTACGCGCGGCATCGAGCAGTGCCGCGATCTCCGTCGGATCCGGCGCTGCCAGCCAAGATCCGCCGACGCGCTCGTGCGACACGCCGTAACGCGCACAGATTTGCGTCATCCGTTCGCCATATACCCCGTTCTCGACGACGAGCACACGGCCCGTCTGCGGAACCAGCGCCGCCAACATGCTCTCGACCGCAGCGGTTCCCGACGCCGTCAGGAGGACGGCAGCCCACACCCGCGGATCGAGGTCGTAGGTCCGCAGCAGCCGCTCGCGGGCTTCGTCCTGCAAGTCGTAAAACTCGCTCTCGCGATGGCACAGGTCGGCCTGCAGCAGGCTGCGGCGCACCCGTTCGGTCAGCGTGACCGGTCCCGGATTGAGCAACAACATCACTCGTTTCCCCCAGCCGATCGAATATGGCGCATGAAACGTGTTTTGATCTCGACCGGCCCGCGCGCAGGACGCGGTAGATCCTGCGGACTGCCCGGACGCGTCGTCAGTCGTGCAAACCGCGGGCCGGCCAGTCTCGCATCCTGCAGCCATCCGTCGAGCGACTCGAGCCCGGGCATTTCCAGCGACTCCGCATACCCGCACGCGGCGGCGATCGCGGCGAACGATACCAGCGGAGACACGGTCGCCTGACCGCCGGTCGAATCGTGTACGCCGTTGTCGAGCAACAAATGCCACAAATTCGCCGGCCCATAGGCACCCACGGTCGCCAACGCGCCCAGCCGCATCAACGCCGCGCCATCACCATCCAGGGCAATCACGTCGAGATCGGGTCGCGCGAGAGCAAGCCCCAGCGCAAGCGGGACCACGCAGCCCATGGAGCCGACCATGTACAGTTGATTGGGCCGATCGTCGATGGCGTAGAGTTCACGGCCGCAAAAGCCGGTCGATGCCAGAACTACCGTCGAAGCGGTCGGCGTATGCGCGACGACCCGCCGGAGCACCTCGTTTCTCGACGGTTTGAGGGCCGACGCGGGTGACGAGCCGCTGCATGCCGCTGGCGCGACATACTGCCTGGCGATGGTCGTTCCGGCGCTGAGCGCATAGGCGGCGACGCTGCCCTTGCTCATCAACAGACAATACGGTTTACCGGTCTCGTCCATGTGCGCGGCGGCACGATCCAGCGCCGGACCGATACCGTCCCCGTCCGTGGGAAACAACTCCCAGGCGATATCCATGGTGTCGAGCAACTGCGGCGTGATGGGACCCATCAAGGCATGTTGCGGCTCATCGGGCACCCCCGGCTGACCGCGCCAGGTGACGATCAGCAACTGAGGTAATCGAAACGTCCAGGTGAGCGAGGTGAGGGGACTCACGGCATTGCCGAGCCCTGAATTTTGCATCATCGCGATACCCCGCCGGTGGGGACGGCGGGTGTCGCCCGCGAGCGCAACGCCTGCGATGAGGGCCACCGCATCACCCTCGTTCGCCATCGATACGTAATGCAGCGACGCGTCTTGAAGCACGTAATTGATGAACGGAGTCAGATATGATCAGGGCACGCCGGCATACCATTCGAAGCCGCGGGTGCGTGCCGCCTCGACGAAATCCCGCGCCTCAATCATGGTGCAGTTCGCCGGAACCCTGGGTATGCGCAAAATCGGCGGCGCGCCGGAAATCGTCGAGATCGTTCACGCCGCGCCAGTGGCCATGCACGTACAGCACTTCGATGGCGGCACCCGCCTCGATGGCCGCGTTGAGCAATGCGGGAAGATCCAATGAGTCGAACGCGGCCGTGGCGCGCAACGCCTCGAGCACGACTTTGAGTGTTCGCAAACCCAGGCGGCTGACCTTCAACATCCCGATCCAGCGACCGTGCGCGGCGCTCGGGCCGGGCGGCGCACTCGTCGTCCCCGCGCCGCCATCCGCATGGCTCGCGATACGCTGCAAGAGCACCTGGGAGCCGAACAGGCCGCGATCGTCCGCTCTGGAACAATGCGCAAAGTCGCGTACGGTTCGATTATTCGCACCCGTCGGCGAGGAATCGACGACCACCGCGAAATCGGCGTTCGATTCGACCAGATCGCGCAGCACGTAACTGCGGAACAACAAATCGCCGTACGCTATCAACGTATCGGCGTCGAGACCGTCCATGGCACAGGCCAAGGACGCCAACTCCCCGGTTTCGGCATAGCGTTCGTTGACCACCAGTTTGATGCCCGCGGTGTCGATTGCATCGGCCCGATAACCGCCCACCACCGTGATGTCATTGATGCTTTCCTTCTTGAAGCTGTCGATGAGCCAGCGCAGCAAGGGTTTGCCGGCAATGGGCAGCATGACCTTCGGTTTGTCGATCGTAACCGCTTCCAGGCCGCTACCACGACTCGCCGCCAACACGATCGCAGAGCGTGAGTTACCGGATGCCGCAAGATACAGCCGCTCGGCGGTGGAATATTCGTCGGCGTCTTGCAGGCGGAATATTTCATTGACCGTTACGATGCGATCTTCGACGTTCACCAAGGTTTGGGTGTCGTGAATGTTCTTGGCGACGCTCTGCATGGCCGACACGGCCGACCGCACCAGGTGATTGGCCCAGATCACCGTGCTGATGCCCGCCTGGCGAAAGACCTCGGTGGGCGTGCTGTAATACTTGGTAGGTACGATGACCAACGGCGAGCGACCCGCCCATTCGCGTGCGAAGGTGAGGATTTCGTCCGGCTTAGACAGCTTGCTGTGGATCAATATGGCGTCCGCGCCGGCACGTCGGTACGCTTCGGCACGACGCAGAGCCTCGTCCATGCCCCACCCGGCGATCAAGGCTTCAACACGCGCCACGATGCAAAAATCGGCATCGCGCTGGGTGTCCTTGGCCGCTGCGATCTTGCCGCTGAATTCTTCGATCTCCGCGAGCGGTTGGCGCTCGCCGTTCAAAAAACTGTTGGTCTTCGGAAATTGCTTGTCCTCGATGCAGACACCGGCGATCCCGCGCTGTTCGAGTTTACGGACCAGACGCCGCATGTTGTTGAAATTGCCGTAACCGGTGTCGCCGTCCAGCAGGATCGGAAGGTCGCTCGCATCGACCATGAACTCCGCGACTTCCATGACCTGGGTCCAGCTCGCTTCGTTGTTGTCACGCACGCCGAACTGGGCCGAAATCGACAGTCCCGAGGCCCATATGCCCTTGAATCCCGCTTCCTTGACGATGCGGGCCGACAGCCCGTTGTGCGCTTCCAGAAGGAATTCCAGCTCGCCGCTCTGCAGCAGCCGGCGCAACTTGGCGGCGTTCGTCGCCGCAGCGGCGGCGTCGCCAGTCCGATGACGAAACGATACGGTGTCGCCGCGGGCGGTGATGTTCATCGGCTCAACTCCTCAGCGGCAAAAGCTGCGGCAGCACGTCAGTCGCGGCGCGCGCCACATCATCGGGAAAATCGATTTCAATCCACGGCGCGCCGGTCACATCGCTAACCTCGATGACCTGGCTGCGTTCGAGAATCAAATCTCGGACGGCTTCTTCGTGCGGCTTCACGCCGCCGTCACGTTGAACATAGTCGCCAACCAACATCGCAAGCCGGCGAGCACCTCGCGCATCAAAGCGGAAGAAGCCCACCGACTCGCCAATCGTGTCGAATTGTAAGTTGCCTGACAACTGCTTGCGGAGTTCTATCGGAACCCTGTCTCGCACACAGACTTTGACGGGCTCGTCGCCCGCCTCGAACTCGCGGTCGATCAGCACGCGGTTGACCGGAGCCGCGCCGGCGACCAAGGCGGCTGCGATACGGCCGTCATACAAGACGTCTGCATCCATCAGCAACACATCGTCGCCGCCCATCATCTGCGCCGCGACGGTGTGCACCGTGAGCATGCTCCCCAGTTCGAACGCAGGGTTGAGCACGATCACGGGCCACGGCCGCCATTGCAGGCGATCGAGTTCCGCGGTAACCAATTCGTGCCTGAAACCAAGCGCCAGAACGATGTCCTCGACGCCGACTTCGCGCAGCAAACGTAAGTGCCGTTCCAACAAGGTCATACCGCCAAACCGCAGCAGGCACTTCGGCAACTGTTCGAGTTCGGGCTGTTGCAGACGCGTGCCGCGACCCGCCGCGAGAAGTATAGCGCGCATTCTAATCCTCGAAAAATTGGCGCGTCGGCAGGCGCTAGCGCGAAGGCGAGCGAATCGGAACGGCACCGGTTCGCTCGGAGTAATGGAAATACAGCAGACCGGGCAGCCCGAGCATGATTTCGCGCGCGCGTTTCGCGAGCGACAACGCCAACGCCGTATCGGGCGACAGGCCGGCGATTGGCGCCAGCAACAAATAGCCGCCCTCTTGCACACCGAGCGCCCCCGGTATGGCGAAGGCGGCGCCACGAATGGCCTGACCCAGGCTCTCGAGCAGTAAGGCGTCGATCCAGCTGACGGGATGACCCAATAGGTCGAGAATCAGGAAAACCTCGCCCGTGCCAACCACCCAGCCGACGAGACTCAACAAAAAACTGGCCGCCACGGCCGCCCCGCGCCGATAGGTCGCATGAACCGCCGCATCGATCGATTCCGCCTGGGTCACGTAGCGAGACCAATCGCGCTTGCCGGCGAATCGACTGGCCGCGCGAGTGACCTTGCCGAACAAGCCCCGCCGCTGCAGAAGATAAAAGCCGCCAACCTGCACCGCGAGGATGGCGCTCGCAATCAATGCGGACGTGCGTAGCGCATGTTGCGACCAATGCGTGCTCTGTGCACCGAGCAAGCTCACGCCGACAATCGCAAAGGTGATCTGACCGCACGTTTGCAGGGTGGTACTGACGGTGATGGCCGCTGCGGAATGCTGGATGGGCATGCCCAGACGAGCGAGATGGCGGGCCATCAACACGGGGCCTCCAATCTGCCCCGCGGGCATCAGGCTATTGGCAGACTCTCCGGCCCAGCGGGTCAGCAATGCCTCGCGCAGCGTGGCTCCGGTAGCGCCCGTCGGCAACAACACGCGAATCGCCAGGGCGTCCAACACCAACGGCAGCCCGTGAAACAGAGCGACCAGCAATAGACCCCAACCCGCGATCGACAACGTGGCAAGGATCGCGGGCAGCCCTTGAGAGGCCAGGACGCCGATGAACAGCAGCGCGCCGAGCGCCAGGAAAAGCGTTGCCGCACGCGTCATCGATGGTCCGCGCGGCCCTGGGTGGCTCGGCGTTGCCGGCTGCCGCGAAACACCTGACGCACACCGAAGTAGGCAATCGCGTCCTTCATGTTGGAGATGAACCGCCACCACGCGTGCATGCTCGGATCGGTCACATACTCGAAAGTCAGCGAGACGCGTGTTTCGCCCGCATTGGCCGGTGTAATTCGGTGTTTCAGCTTGTCGCCGTCGAAAAACACCAAGGCACCGGGAGGGTATCGAAGGGACCCCGACACCGTCGGCACCGCAGGCTCTCGGGTGTGCAGTTCGTACTCGAGTTGACACGAGGACTCGTCGATAACGCCCACCAGCAGCGTGTAGCGTCGGCCCCGATAATAGGAGGTATCGTAGTGCCACCCGATGTGATCGCCCGCTCGGGTGTAGAAATACAGCGCGTAGGCGTGCGGGTCAGCCGCCGGCGAAACCTTCAGTGGCTCACCCGCCAGCCGTCCCAACCAGTCGAGCAACGCGGGCGATCGATACAGATCGGCGATGAAAGGAGCGAGTTCGTCGATCGCGTGGCGGCTGACGCTGCCGCCTTGTTTGTGCCCCGGCAGGTAGTTTCTATTCACCGCGCCTGAGACGGCAGTGACTGCCGATGCGAGGCGCGATGTGACGTCGGCCGGCAGCCAGTCGGCCGCATAAACGAATGACCCTTGCGCGAGAAAGTCGCGGCGCAGCGACGCCAGATCCACCTGGGGCAACCGCGCGCGCATGACGGCATCGGCATCGGCATCTTGCGCGCGAACGTGGCTTTCAGCGGCGGCCACGATTACCGCGCCACGCCCGAAGTCGGGCGTACCGCGACCGGCTGCACGCGGCGCATCACGCGCCGATAATCGATCGCGACCCAGACGGCATATAAAGGCGCACAAATAGACGCGGCGGTAAGCAGCGGCAACAGCCCATTGCACAGCGTCGCCAGGGGCATGAGGTACAGCACATCTTCGGTCTCAAAACCGGCGACGGAGCCTTGCCGACTCGACACCTTGCCGACCATGGATTCGATTCGCATACGCCAATAGAAAATGAGGGCGACCGCGATGCCGGCAATGGCACCCACGGCGGCCGGAGGAATCTCGAACGCACCGCCAGGCCGCGCTCCCACACCCACCCCGATCGCGACGAACAATGAAATGGTCACCACGGCGTCGCTTGCGAGATCGTAAAAATGACCGAACCGGCTGGTCTTGCCGCTCAATCGAGCCAATTCTCCGTCCGTGTGATCAAGAAAATTGGATACGATCAGCAGCAGTGCCGCCACATTCGACCAAAGATAAATGCCGGGAACGAAACTCGCCGCGGCCGCGAGTCCCACCAACAAGCGAACCGTCGTCAGATGATTCGGCGTCACCCAGGTATTTCGTAGCGGCGCGACCAACCAGTGCGCGAACCGAGCATCCCATGGGCGTTCGAGGACTCGCTCCGCGAAATTGTGATCTTGGTTCTCTGACATAATGGAAGGCGCAAAAGAGCGTATTTTACCCTTGTTTGCGACGTGTCATCAAAATGAAATTTCCGTACCGGCACCAACGATGGCGGTTCGCTACCATAGGCCGCTTTCGAGACAGGAACGACATTGAATTCTGGATTCGTGAGATTGGGTCAATGGGTTTCGGTACATCCGCGTCAGATCATGGTCGCTTGGATCATTGCCATCGGTTTGGGTTCCTGGGGAGCGCACAAACTGCCGCAGATCGCCGTGGGCGGCGCCGGCGGGATCGAAGGCAGCCCATCGAGCCGCGTCAATGATGTGCTGCGAGCGCAATTTACCAATCCCTTCATCGATCCGCTGGTCGTCGCCGTATCCGCCCCCGGTTTGAACGTCGCCGACGACCCGTATCTAGGCTGGGTGCGGCGCACCGAAATGCTGCTCGGACAGTTGGGCGGCATTCGCAAAGTCGAGTCGTTTGCCGATGGGCACGATGCGCGGATGCGTTCGAGCGACGGCCATGTGACGATGCTGCTGGTTGGCCTGAGCGCCACCGACAATGCGCAGCAACAAAAAGATGTCGTCGTCGTCAGGACGGCATTGACCGCGGCACGCGCGGAATTGGTGGCACTCGACGGCGGGGCTCAAGTCGCCGTCACCGGCGGACCGGCGGGCGACTTCGACGTCAACGCCTTGAGCGCAACCGGGGGAGATCACGCCGAAAAGCGCGCCTTGCCGCTGACTCTCGCCATTCTGGCGGTGGCATTCGGCACGTTGATCGCCGCCTGCCTGCCGTTCTTGATGGGATTGGCCACCACCACCGTGGCGCTCGGCGCCGCGTTCATACTTGCCGAACTCGTGCCGGTATCGAACTTGCTGAGTAATGTCGTCACCATGGTCGGGCTGGCCATCGGCATCGATTATTCACTGCTGATGGTGACTCACTTTCGGGAACAGGCACCGCAGTCAACCCTGGCGCAGACCGTGGCGGGTACGGTCGCGCTCGCCGGGCAGACGATCTCGTGGTCCGGGGTCACGGTCATGGTCGGATTTCTCGGGCTGCTGTTCAGTCCCATACTGGAGACGCGCTGCGCGGGTATCGGTGGTGCGCTGGTGGTATGCATCTCCGTGCTGGCCGCGCTGACGCTGTTGCCCGCGGCATTGATCGTGACGGGACCGTTTCTCGAACGCTGGCCGGTCATTCCGCGCGGCTGGCGCAGTGTCAACACGACGCTGCTCTGGCAGCGTCTCGGCCGGTGGATCGTGCGCCATCCCGTAAAGACCCTGCTGTTCTCGGCAACTTGCGTATTGGCGGTCGCCTTGCCCATGCTGCGGGCCCACATGGGAGTCACCAATGAACGATGGTTCTTGCCGAAAACGGCGGAATCGCGCATCGGTGCCGACATTCTGACCGCCGTGCGCAACGACAACGCGTCGATACCCATCTATGCCATCGTGACGTCGACCGACAACCTGCCCATTCTTGCCGACTCGCACTTGCAGGCGCTGGTCGATTACGCAAACACATTGACCGGTGATAAACGCGTGGCGGCGGTTGCTTCCCCGGTCACGCTGCGCCAGGGCATGACACGGGAGGACTACGGCCGCCTGTACCAAGATGTGGACCGAACGCTGCGTGACCGGCCCGAGATCGGCGAACAATTCCTGAGCCGCGACCGGCATGCCACTCTGTTCCAAATCACCCCGGCCAATGGCCTGACGGTCAAGAACATCGAACGTCTGACGCGCGACGTCGCGCACATCAAACCCGCCGGCCCATTCGCCGTGATGATCGGGGGCACCCCGGCAGAACACAACGATTTCAACGACTACATGTTCAAGAGTCTGCCGCGCATCTTCGCTTTCGTGGTGGGCGCCACGTTGGTGCTCTTGTTCCTGGCATTCAGATCGTACTTGTTACCGCTCAAGGCCGTGGTTACCAATCTGTTCGCCGTGGCGGCCGGAATCGGTGCCGTCGTTGCGGTATTTCAATTCGGTTGGCTCAATGGCTTGGTTGGACTCGAGCGACCGTTTACCGCGATTCCGCTCGAAGTCCCCATGATGGTGTTCTGCCTGAGCTTCGGTCTATCGATGGACTATGAACTGTTTTTGTTGTTCCGAATCAAGCGCGAATACGACACTGACCGCAACAACGATCGCGCCACCGTGGCCGGTCTCGCCGCCGTGGCGCCGGTCATCACGGGCGCAGGTCTCATCATGGCCGTGGTGTTCGGCGCCTTCGTGAGCACCTCGCTGCCGGTGCTCAAAATGATGGGGGTGGGCCTGTGCGTTTCCGTGCTCATCGATGCAACGGTGATCCGCGCCTTCGTCGTACCGGCGGTCATGGCGCTTGCCGGGCGCTGGAATTGGTATCCAGGCCGCGCCGCGTGAAACCTCGATGTGCGCGGGATCGGGACCTTCAGGTCATCGGGCGACCGCAGCGCGCCAGCACGGTGCGTAAATCGCGCAACGGCGGAAATACTTCGTTGTTCCAATCCGTGCCCTGCGCCTCGTAGGCGCGTTGCTCGAATTCGACGATTTCCTTGTCCTCGCGAAATATGTTTTCGGTAAACCAGGTCACGAACGGCCACACCGCATGAATGATCCCCGGCACGCTCGGCTTCTTGACCGATAAATAGCCATAGGTCCGATTGGACCGCTGCGCGGCGTCCAAGGGCGTGTAACCCAACCACACGTCGAGCACCGGATCGTCCGTCTGCTTGATATCGCGTCCCACCCAGACCTTCAGGCTCTGCGTCGGATAATCGGTGCGGATGCGCATATGGTCGGAAAAATCTTTTTTCGCCTCGCCGCGCTTGCGCATCAAATCCACGATCACCGCTTCACCCACCGACGACTTACCCTCGACCCGGCTGAAGCTGTATTCGACCTGCGCCCAGTTATCGCCGTGGTTCTTGCCAAGACAGCGGGCGCGAATCGAGCCCATTTGCTTTCGATGCATGAACTGATGATTCATATCGAACAGGTTTTCGTGCATGAACGTGTAGTGGCAGGCCACCTCACGGTTCAGGCGCCGGGTTTTGTAGTCCGGACGCGCCGCGGAGCCCAATGCCGTCGGCAGACGACTCTCCGCGAGCGCCGCATCGCCCGGAAACACGAAAATCAGCCCATCGACTTCACGTGCCGGATAACTCTTGACGCCATTCGGCAGCCGCTCGACCCCGCCAAAATACGGAACACCGATGCATTTACCGGCGCAGTTATACGTCCAGCCATGATAGTGGCACTTTAAATCGTCGCCGCTGACCACGCCCAGGTGCAGCGGGACCTGGCGATGCGCGCACCGATCCTCCAGGGCGATGACCTGGCCGCTCTTGCCGCGATAGATCACGATGGGTTCGCCGGCAAAATGCCGGCCCAACGTCTTACCAACCTTCAATTCGTACGACCATGCGAGGGGGTACCAGTAATCCGGATGGGCACCGACGCGGCGCAAATCGAACGGCTTGGGCGAGTTGGCGGTGGGCAACGTCGCGAGATTTGAGCTGTCATCCATCATCGAGGGCTCCAGGGATCGAGGTCTTGCACTTAGAATACCCCGGACCCGGGCGTTTTACGCCTACCCTTTGAACGTCAACTCGAATTCCGCACCCCGACCGGTGTCGCGGGCGGAAATCCGCCACCGATGTGCGATGGCAATTTCCTGGCAGATGGCGAGCCCCAAGCCTGCCCCGTCGGTGTTGCGCGCGCGACCGCGCCAGAAGCGCGTGAACAGCTTCGGCAGATCCTCCGCCGCGATGCCCTGCCCTGCATCACGAATGCGCAGGCTGGTCGGATCCACGGCCACGGCGACGATCCCGTCGCTCGGTGAATGCTGGATGGCGTTCTCGATCAAATTCTTCAACAACATGAACAGGGCGCTTCGATCGGCCGCTATGACGGGTAACCTGGGTGCGCAGCGCAGGTCGAGACGCACCCCTCTGCCGCGCGCCAGCGGACCCAAGTAGTCCACCACATCGTCTGCGATGGCCGCGATATCACTGCTTTGAAAGTTGTAATTTTTCGATTCGCTCACTTCGGCCAGGTGCAGGAGCTGATGAATCTGCCGCGCCATGAAATCAAGATCCCGCAGCAACACCGTGCGATCCGTCGTCCCGTTGACTTCGATTTGCGCTCGAATGAGCGCCAGCGGGGTTTTCAGCTCGTGGGCAGCTCCGCTCAAAAATTCCTGTTGCAGCCGATACCCCTTCTCGACCCGATCGAGAGCCAAATTGAACGCATCGATCAGCGGAGCGAATTCCGGCGGTATGCGCTCGGTCGCCAGCCGCGTCGACAGGTTGCCCGGCTCGATGCGAGCGGCCGCCTCCGACGTTTCGCGCAGCGGCCGCAATACCCGCCACAACGTGTAATAGACCACGGCGCTCAAAACCAGCAACGACAGGACGAAGAGCCGCAGCGTCGCGCCGAGCAACAAGTTCCCGATCAGAATCTTTCCAAAAGCGGAGATACGGTCGCTGCTGGCCGCTTGCACGTAGTAGGTTGTACCCGCTTTGGTGATCGCCACCGTGCGCACCTGCAGGCGTAGTCCGCCGACCGACAATGCGAAGGCGGCCAGACCAGGATCGAACACCCGCCCGTCGGGAGCCAGCGGCCCACCGGCGGATTCCGAAGACAGCCGGACGACCCCCGCGGAATCGACGAGCCGATATTTCAAATCCGCCGACCAGGCACGGTAAATCCACGACGATTCGCCGGGCAGAACGAAAGCCTGTGGTCGCCCCGCCGCATCGAATTTCAAGCTGCGCGCCAGCAAATCGACCTCGGCCTGCAAGTCGGGTTGGATTTCCTCGGCATGCAGACTCAACGCGCTGTCCACCACGGCCGCCACCAGTCCGGTGGTTACCAGCAATGCGAGTAGGTAGGTCGCCAGTAATTTGGTGGCCAGACTGTGTCGGGAACGTAGCCGCATTTTTTTAGATCGGTAAGGGACCAGCAAGATAGCCGACGTTAACATCCCGCCCTTATGAACGTAGACGATGTGTTGATGGTTCTTATCTTGGCCGGTATCGGCGTGTCGGTCTTCTACATGGCCACGGAATATGCCGGCTGGCGTCGATACCAAACCGCCGAGACCTCGCGCCTTCGCCGCTTAGGCCGGTTGCACGCCGACCGCGTTCAACGGGGAATCTCCACCGTGCGCTCCGATCGACCCAAGGTCCATGACACGGCAAGCCCAGCGGACCAATAGTGCTTGGTCTCGACCAGCGGGCTGTCCGCAAACGACGCCCCGGCCAGCGTATCGTAGCGCATGAATCCGCCCACCCACATCTTATCGAAGCGGCGCGATAAGGCTACGATTGCCTGGGTGCCCGCATAGCCTCCCTCGGCCTGGTACGCGGGACGACCGGCGGTCGCATACTGAGGCGCCACCGTGTAGAAGAACGCATCATAGCGACGTGCCGCAAACAGCGGGCCGAACAGCACCCCCACGTTCCAGCCGATGTGGCCGAGCGGGTCGGCGAGATCCAAATTGAAACGTGGCGTGAAGGTCCAACCAATCGACTGCACGGGCGAATCGAGAGCGAACGCCGCGCGAAACGGCGTATTCAAATCGAACTTGACCTTGCCATCCTGCGAGCGAAACAGGTGCACG
Source organism: uncultured Acetobacteraceae bacterium (assembly GCA_964658135.1). Taxonomy (GTDB): domain Bacteria; phylum Pseudomonadota; class Gammaproteobacteria; order Steroidobacterales; family Steroidobacteraceae; genus Bog-1198. The sequence continues at coordinate 15,802 of CAZZXZ010000029.1, forward strand.
TCGAGCGAAGGCCCCACCTCCAGCGTGGCCTTGAGATTGGGCATCCCGAAGCGCGCGGAATTGTCGTGGACCGGCGTCGTTCCATTGCCGCTGAAATTGAGTTCCAGCCACTCTTGATTGAACAGCGTGGCACGCACGCCGTCGCGGTTGGCCTTCAGAAAACGGCCGTTGTACACAACGTAGGGAACGGGCAGCGGGTAGCCGTGCACCGTCGTCGAACCCCGGTAGTCTTCGTAGGCGACCGCGCCGACGCCGAAGCCGTACTCCCACAAGGGGACTTCCTTGGTTTCTGGCTCCGTTGCCGAAGCGCTACAGGCATGGGACGCTATAATCAGCAGCAGAGCCCGAACGCCGGCGCGGCACGTCGGGAAATCACTTCGAAGGTCATGCAATGCGGTGTTACTTCCCGATCTTAGGGTGTGCGTTGCGAGTATCGCCCAGCGAATCTTGCTGCTTGCTTACTGCGCGCTGACCATGAACCGGGTCGCGTTGGTCGAAGATAACGACCGTCTGGCCGAGCTCCTGCGCAAAGCGCTGACCCAGGCGGGTATCGAGTCCGATGTCTTCGCGCGCATGGAAACGGCGTGGATGGCGGCGTCTACCACTTCGTATGCCGCATTCGTGATAGACCGTGGGTTACCCGATGGCGACGGGTTGAATCTGGTGCGTCGACTACGCGGAGCGGACGTGCTGTCGCCCTGCTTGATGCTGACGGCGCGTGATGCTCTGCACGATCGGGTCGAGGGGCTGGAATCCGGCGCGGACGACTATCTGGCGAAGCCGTTTTCCATGGTCGAATTGGTGGCGCGCGTGCGCGCATTGATGCGCAGGCCCGCCACGCTGCAAACGTTGGCGCCGAGTCATGGCGACCTGACCATGCAGCCCGATGCAGGACGCATGGTGTGCGGCAGCGTATCGACAAGCCTCGCGCCGGCTGAGCTGCAGATCATGCTCGGCTTGGTGCAGGCAAAAGGCGAGACGGTGCGGCGGACGGCTCTCGAGGCGGCAGCCTGGGGTTTGACGGAAGCGGTGACGCCCAACGCGTTGGACGTTGCGGTGCACCGTCTAAAGCGCAAGTTGCGCGGCATCGACTCGGCGCTGCAAATCTTCAGCGTCCGTGGCTACGGCTATGCGCTGCGCGTCAGCCCTCGACCAAGTTTCTGACGCGCCTCGCCAGCACGTCCATACCGAAAGGTTTGGTCAGTACCTGCATTCCCGGATCGAGATGTCCATTGCCAAGCACGGCGTTCTCGGCGTATCCGGTGATGAACAGGATCTTCAGCTCCGGACGCAGCAACCGTGCCGCATCGGCGACCTGGCGACCGTTGATGCCACCCGGCAAGCCTACATCCGTGATCAACAGATCGATTTTCGCCGGCGACTGCAGTACTTTCAGACCGGTGGGTCCGTCTGCCGCTTCGATGGACGCATAGCCGAACTCGTCGAGCACCTCCGAGATGAGCATGCGAATCGTGGCTTCATCGTCGATGACGAGTACCACCTCGCCCGCACCTTGCACGTCGCCACCCGCCATATTGGCCTGCGGCAGGTCGGGCTCGGCAACGGCGTGGTCTCGAGGTAAGTAAAGCGACATCGTGGTCCCCTGACCCAGTTCCGAGTAGATACGCACCTGGCCGCCCGATTGGCGGGCAAACCCGTAAATCATCGACAGTCCCAGTCCCGTGCCCTCGCCCAGCGGTTTGGTGGTAAAGAACGGATCGAATGCACGCGCGACCACTTCGGGGGTCATGCCCGTGCCCGTGTCGGACACGCACAGCGACACGTATTGTCCCGGAGGTAGGTCGCGCTCCTGCGCCGCCCGTTCGTCCAACCATTTGTTCGCCGTTTCGATGGTGATGCGGCCGCCGCTCGGCATGGCGTCGCGCGCATTGATACATAAATTCAACAGCGCATTCTCGAGCTGGTTGGGATCGATCAATGTCGGCCAGAGACTGCCGGCTTCCACCACGTCCAAATGAATTGCCGGCCCGACGGTGCGGCGGATCAGGTCGGCCATGTCCGCGATCAGACGATTGACGTCGGTCGATTTCGGATCGAGCGTCTGCCGGCGTGAAAACGCCAGCAGCCGATGAGTCAGGGCCGCCGCGCGGCGCGCCGCGCCCTGCGCCGCCAAGACGTAGTGCTCGATCGCGCTCAGCCGACCTTGTGTTACGCGCGCTTGGAGCAATTCCAAACTGCCGATGATGCCCGTCAACAGATTGTTGAAGTCGTGCGCCAAACCGCCGGTCAACTGCCCCACCGCCTCCATTTTTTGCGCCTGACGCAACTGTTCCTCCGCGCGCTGCCGCTGAGTGGTGTCGACTGCCTCCGGAACGATGGCGAGCACTTCACCCTTGCCGCCGAGAATGGGCCGGATCGAAAAGTCGTAAGAGCGCACTCCCGCCGGGACCGTGATCGACATTTCCATGCGCGTGGTCGCGCCGCGCGCCGCCGCTTCGACTGCCGCCTTGACCTTGTCGGGCAGTCCCGCCGTGCGGGCAAACCAGGGCGTCTGCCAGTACGGTTTGCCGAGCACCTCGTCGAGCGTGCTGTCGATGACCGCCAGCGCGGTCGCATTGGTCTCGAGCACGATCCCGCTCGGTGACAGTAAACCCTGCCATTGGTAGCTCGTTTCGAAAATGGCTCGCAAACTCGCCTGTGCACGCTCCAACGCATTGGTGCGGATCTCGACCATCTGCTCCAAGGACGCCGCGAACTGACGCAAGCTCTGTTCGGCACGCCGTCGTTCGATCGCCTGGCGCGTGCGAGCAGCGGCTTCCCGCAGAAAATCCAGCTCATCCGCCGTCCAATCGCGTGCCGTCACATGGTTGAGGTACAGCAAGGCCACCAAGCCGCCGCGTTCGCTGACCGGCATGTTGACGAAGGACACCGCACCGATTGCCTGCAACGCGGAGGCGGTGGCACGGGTCCGCGGATCCTCGAAGGCATTGCCGACGACAACCGTTGCGCCGCGCTTCAAGTCCTCGATGTAGCTCCCGTAATCGCGAAAATTCAAAACGCCGGCAAGACTTTTGCTGCCCGGCGCGTTCCAGTCGCGCGCGATGGTGATCGTCTCGGCGGCAATGTCGACCTCGCCGTAGCCTGCACGGGTAACGCCCACGGTGCGCGCCAGCAGCTCGGCGGTGGCGTAGGCGATCTCTTCGGGATCGAGCAGGTCGCGAAGTTTGTCGCTGAGCTCGAGCAACGCATTTTGCCGTGCCGTGGCGCGATTGCGCTCGGATACTTCGACGAACAGCACCGCAATGCGTTCGCCGCTCAACGGGAATGCCCGCACGTCGTAAGCGCGTCGCAGATCGCCTACGACCTGCGAGAAAGACACGGGCTGCGCGGTATCGGCGACTCTGGCAAATTTCTCGATCCATATCGATTCGATGCCCGGAATGACTTCACGCAGGGTGCGCCCTCGAGACTCGGCCCGGCTCAGACCCGATTGGGTGCCCCAAGCGAGATTCATGTCGACGAATCGACAATCGGTGACGCGCCGGTTCGAATCGCGCACCATCTCGACGATCATCAGTCCCTCCTGGAGATTCTCGAACAGGCCGCGCCACAACTCCTCGCTGGCGCGCAGAGCACGATCCGCCGCCACGCGCTCGGTGACGTCGACTCCTTCGACGAACACACCGCTGATCGATGCATCAGTTGCCTCGATGGGCTGAAAGACAAAGTCGACGAACCGGACGTCGATCGGGCCGTCGTGCGACGCTTGCACTGCATACCTCATACCGGAGGTCGAAAATGCGCGTCCCGATTCGCGAACTTCGTCAAGAAGCTTGAGGAACCCTTGTGCCACAGCATCAGGTAAAGCATCAGCAAACGAACGGCCGATCACGGGTCGGTCGCCGACGAGTTTTTTATATCCGGGGTTCGCCAGAGTAATCCGGTGGTCCGGACCCTCTAGCAGGGCCATGAAGGTCGGCGTCTGCTCGAAAAGCTGTGCGAGCCGCTCACCTTCAAGCTTGGCGCGATGCTGTGCTTGCACCTGGGTCGTCGTTTCCGTACACAGTACGAGTACACCGCCCACTCCCGTGACGGCGTCTGCATCGTCGATCGGACCATAGCTGTAAGTCCAATACATGTCTTCGCGCCGGCCGTTGCGCGTGATGCGCAACAACTGATTCTCGTGCCAGGTCGGCGCACCGCCGGACATGACCTGAGAGAATTGCGGACCAATGACGTCCCAAATCTCATCCCACACCGCATGGGCAGGCCGTCCGATGGCCGCCGGATGGCGCTCCGGCCCCAAAGACTGCCGATAGGCGTCATTATAGAAACACAACCCTTCCGGACCCCACAAGATAAATACCGGGTGGCGCGTGGTGAGCATGAGCCGCACGGAAGTACGCAATGCCTGTGGCCAATCGTGCGGCGCCCCAAGCGGCGTTGTCGACCAAGGATGAGCACGTAATAGCGCACCCATCTCGCCGCCATTTTCCAGAAACGCAGGTATGCTCATGCCAAGATCTTCACGGTCGCGACAACCGCAGTCTAGCGAATACGCCACACTCGCCCACTTGGAAGTCGGGCAATGTGGAGGCTAAGGTCGGAATCGAACCGGCGTACACGGCTTTGCAGGCCGCTGCATGACCACTCTGCCACTTAGCCAAACTCGGAAGGCAACGAAGTATGTGGATTGAGCCATGCAATTAGCATGTAACTCATTGGTTTCGCAGCCAATTTCAAATTTTAGCAGGTCGTCCCACCGGGCACAAGACAAGAGTTGGCTGCGGCGGTGCATGCGGGCCTCAACTTGGGGTTCCTTACCCCCTGTTTAAAGCGCCTGAACAATGTCCTACCGACCTCAGGCCCCGGCCCGCTTCTTCCTATTGTATCTCGACGTTATCGCCGCGCGCGTCCGACCCGTTACCCGAGCGCTTATCCGCCAGCCGCCAGTTCCGGGTAATCCGTGTAGCCCTCGGCGCCACCCGAATACAGAGAATCCATCCGCAACGAATTTAGCGGCGCGTTGGCAAGCCTGACGCGCTCCACCAAATCGGGATTGGCGATGAACAACCTGCCGTAGACGATAGCATCGGCCGAACCGCTTGCTACCGCCCGCTCGCCGGATTCACGGTCGAAACCTCCATTTAACATGAGTACGCCATTGAAATGCTGCCGCGCCAACTTCGCCAATGCGATCTCCGCAGGCCTGTCGTGTTGGTCATGGCGTAACTCAAAGAAGGCGATTCGGCGCGCGGCCATTTCCTGCGCAACGTACGTCACGAGCGCGGCCGGATCTGAATCGGACATGTCATTGAACGGGACCAACGGAGATATACGGATTGCCACCCGACCGGCACCGAAAACCGAAATTGCCGCATCGGTCGCTTCCAGCAGCAGTCGCGCGCGGTTTTCCAACGATCCGCCATAGCGATCCGTTCGGTCGTTGACACTGTCGCGTAAAAATTGATCGAGCAAGTATCCATGCGCGCCATGAATCTGCACACCGTCGAAACCGGCCGCCTTCGCCCGCTGCGCGCCAAGACGGAACAGTTCGACGATAGCGGGCATTTCCGCGGTCTCGAGTACTCGAGGGGTTTCGTACGGCAATTTACCGCGCGGCGTGTGGGTCGATTGGTCGCGGATCGCCTTGTTCGACGAGGAAATCGGCTGTATCCCGTTGATCGCCGAGTGGGCCGCGCGTCCAGGGTGCCAAATCTGCATGATGATGAGTCCACCGGCGGCATGCACAGCCTCGGTGACTCGTCGCCAGCCCGCCATGGTGACATCGTCGAAAATGCCGCCCTCGGCGATGAAGGCGCTGGCATCACCGGCAACCATCGTGCACTCGGTCATGATGAGACCGGCGCCGGCACGTTGGCTGTAATACTCCGCCATCAGCGCATTCGCTACGTGGCTGCCTCCCGCTCGCGCGCGGGTCAGAGGCGCCATCACCAGCCGATTTTTGAGCAATAAATCTCCGGCATCGAGGGGTGTCAATAGCGTGGTTTTCATCGCGGCAAGAGTACCCATCGACCGCATGCACGGCAAGCCAGGTGAGTTTGACAGTCGATTCACACGCTATCGGCGCTTGGGCGGGTCGAAGGCTTGCACCACGGATGCGAAAGTATCCAGCTCTTCGCATCGTCGCGCATGGCCCATCAGCACGGGCCAGCGGGCACCGGCATTCAACGATGCATGCGCCTCGGTGACAAAACGCATGGCGCAAGTGACCGCAATATCGGCGTGGGTCAGGCGGTCCGCAAACCAAAACGCCGAGGACCGCGCTGCCCGGTCTTTTTCCAACGCATCGAAAACGGCGCCCACCTGGGTCTCGCAGCGCTCGATCCAAGCGATGGACAGCTCTTCGTGCAGAGCCCGCTCGTAGATCAAGCTCACCATTTTGTCGCATACACCGGTCGCCAGAGCGCAGATCTTGAGAACGGCACGACGTGCGCCGCCGTGTTCGGCAATGAGGGCTCTGCCGGGTCCCACCAACTCGTCCAAATGATCCAAGATGGCGCCGCTTTCGATCAAGACCTCGCCGTCGTTTAGCAACAGCGTAGGTACCCGGCGTAGGGGGTTGAACGGCGCGAGTTTGTCGGCATCGCCGAACGTCGACCAGGGACGATGTTCGAACTCCAACTCATAGATGCGCATCGCCACGGCAACTCGGCGGACGAACGGAGAATCAAACTGCCCGATCAGAATCATACGAGTGTCACCGTCGCGATGCCGTTTCCGCCTTGCGCATCGGCATGGCGTCGATCGTCTTGGCAAGCACGGCGGCAGATAAAGGCTGTGAGGATCGCAGCGCGACGTGACCGTCCTTACCGATCAAGACCACCATGAAGGCGGCTGCCGGCAATTCAAAACGCGAGCGCAGGCGCGCCGCCTCATCCGCTGCCCCGTGCACTCGATCGCCGACGATCTGAACGACCGCGATGTCACGCTCTGCAGCACCGGGCCATGCCGCTGTCAGCCGACGCTGTGCCAGCAGCTGGGCATCCGCATCAGAGCCTGCCGACATCAAGAGCACCCGGTTATGCCATGCCATGTCATCGATCGATGGCGCGGCGGCACCTACCGGTGTTGCCACCGCCAAGGCCAGGAGCATCGCCCTAACACAGCACCCGACAGCGACAGCGGACTTCGCTTTTTTGTACTGGGCTCCGCTCACGCCAGCGTCAGAGCCACATCGACATTGCCGCGAGTCGCATTGGAATACGGACACACCTGATGGGCCGCATCGACCAGGCGTTGCGCGTCGGCTCGCTCGAGTCCGGGCAGGCTGACTTTGAGATCGGCGGTGATGCCGAAGCCCCCTTCCGAACGCGGACCGATGCCGACACTCGCAGTAACGGCCGCATCGTTGGGAACGCGCAGCTTCTGCGCCGGCGCGACGGCCTTCATTGCACCGATGAAGCACGCGGCATAGCCGGCTGCAAAAAGTTGCTCGGGATTATTGCCCGGTCCGCCGGCGCCGCCCAGTTCCTTCGGCGTCGACAGATTAACGTGCAAGGTACCGTCCGCAGTGGCGGCATGGCCGTCCCGCCCACCGGTAGCGGTTGCCGTGGTGCTGTATTTGACATCGACGGACATCGAAATCTCCTTGAGTGAAACAACTGGTTACGCATGGAGTTTAGCAAACCAAACCATGATCACCAGGCACCCGTGTCTATCATGACGATAGACGCTTGCTACGGTTAAAAACCTATCCGTGCCGGTTGCCTTGGATTACCCTTGGGTTGAACGTGGACCATGACCATTACCAAGACACGACGGAGGGCTCTGATGGAATTATGCAAGTGGTCGATCGGGCTCGTACTGTTGGCACAGGCCGTGGGCGCGATCGCCGAGGCCCCGGCCCCGCCACTTCGACCGGACCAAGCCGAGTTTCGCGCCCTTTATCAGGAACTGGTAGAGACCGACACCAGCGCCACCACCGGCAGTTGCACCGCATTGGCCTCGAAAGTCGCCGGACACTTGCGTCAGGCGGGATACACGGACGAGCAAATCACGCTGTTCTCGACTCAGGACCACCCGAAGGAGGGCGGCCTGGTGCTGGTCCTGCCCGGCTCGTCCAAAACCTTGAAACCGCTCTTGCTGCTGGGTCATATCGACGTCGTCGCGGCGAAGCGGGAAGATTGGACGCGCGATCCTTACCGGATGATCGAGGAGAATGGTTATTTTTATGGCCGCGGCGCCGCGGATATGAAAGCCATGGATGCGATATGGATCGACGCGATGATGCGATTCAAAACCTCGGGTTATCACCCGAAGCGGACGATCAAGCTCGCATTGACCTGCGGCGAAGAAGGCGGCTCGCCCTTCAACGGCGCCGAATGGCTGGCGAAAAATCGTCCCGATCTGCTTGCCGCCGAATTCGCGCTCAACGAAGGTGGCGGCGGCCGCACGGACGGACGGGGGAAACTGCTGACGGCCACTTTGCACGTGGGAGAAAAGTCGGCGCAGAACTACCGAATCGAAACCACGAACCCGGGTGGGCACAGCTCCGCACCGGTAGCCGACAATGCCATCTACGAATTGGCCGATGCCCTGTCGAAGGTGCGCGGTATGGAATTTCCGTTGCAGATGACCCCGACCACGAAGGCCTATTTCTCCAAGGCGGGTGCCGCGCGCGCCGACGATATCGGTCAGGCAATGGTGGCCATCGCTAAAGATCCGGGCGATAAGGCGGCCGAAGCGACCCTCAACGGCGACAAGGGCTTCCATTCGATGTTGCGTACCACGTGCGTCGCGACGTTGCTCGACGGCGGCCACGCGAATAACGCATTGCCCCAGCGTGCCGGTGCCAACATCAATTGCCGAATCTTTCCCGGCAACACGGTCGAATCGACGCGCGCGGCGCTGGTAGCCGCTATCGCCGATCCGCGCGTGACCGTTACGGCCGAACACGAGCGTGGGCCGCTCGCGGTACCGCCCCCGCTGGATCCCAAGGTGCTCCGCCCGGCGGAAAAACTCGTTGCAAAATATTATCCCGGTGTGCCGCTGGTCCCCACGATGTCCACGGGAGCGACCGACGGTATTTTCCTCGAGGCCATCGGTATTCCTTCCTACGGGCCGCCAGGCCTATTTGGCGATCCTGACGGTAATGGGACCCACGGGCTGAACGAGCACGAGGCGGTGCGCGCCGTCTACACAGGGCGGGATCTCCTCACCGAGTTGGTCAAGATTTACGCGAACGCGGATTGAAACCTGTAATGATATCCGGCGGGTGCCGATGACACCTACCGAACTGTGTATCGGCTTGATAGCCGCCGGACATCTTCATAGAACGAAACGGCATTGTTGCTGCAAGCACGACGCGCTATGGTGAGAAATGGTCTTGCCAATGCGACACTGGCTGAGCACGTCGGCGGTGCTGGCCGTCATCGTTGCGTTCGGTCTGATCGTTCTCGAGAACATGCCCGGCGAGGATCGCGATAGCCTCATCAACGTGTCGTACGACCCGACTCGCGAGCTGTACCAGCGTCTCAACGCTGCGTTCGAGTCTGACTACGCGCGGCGCACGGGGCGTCATTTGCACATCGTGCAGTCGCATGGAGGGTCCACGCGGCAGTCGCGGGCGGTGATCGCCGGGCAACAGTCGGCCGATGTCGTAACGCTGGGTCTGTTTTCGGATGTCGACGCTTTGCGCAAGCGTGGGCTGATCGCCGCGGACTGGGCCGATCGATTGCCGCATCATTCGCAGCCCTACACATCCACCATCATTTTCGTGGTGCGCGAACACAATCCCAAGCACATTCGCGATTGGCCGGATCTCGTGCGGCCGGGCGTGGACATCATCACACCGGATCCGAAGACCTCCGGTAACGGCAAGCTGAGCGCGCTCGCCGCTTGGGGCGCCATCTTGACGCGGGGCGGTACCGAAGATGACGCCGACCGCTACCTCGTGAGCTTCTATCAGCACGTACGCATGCTCGACGGCGGTGCACGCGGCGCGGCGACCACATTCGGCTCCGCGGATTTAGGTGACGTCCACCTGACCTGGGAGAACGAGGCCATCCGCGAGGTCGCGGAATCCAAGGGGAGGCTCGAAATCGTCTATCCACCGGTCAGCATCCTCGCCGAACCGTATGTCGCTTGGGTGGACGCAAACGTCGACAAGCGCGGCACCCTCGAGGATGCGCGTAGCTATCTCGAATTCCTGTTCGGCGATACGGCACAGCAAATCATCGCGGAATTGGGCTATCGGCCTTACAAACCGATCGTGGGGCGCGGCGCCGGCGCATCACTGCCCGCGATGACGTTATTCCCGATCACGGCCATCGCCCATGATTGGGACGACGCGCAAGAGAGATTTTTCGCGGACAATGGGCTCATCGACCGCATCTTGAGGGAGGCGCACCGGTGACCGACGAGGTTGATGCGGTTCGGCGCCACTGGCTGCTGCCATGGGGACAAACCTACTCCGCCGAGGAGTTGCGGCGTGACCTGCTCGCGGCGCTGACGGTCGCCGCCATTTCGCTGCCGCAGGCTATGGCATACGCGTTGCTGGCCGGCGTGGATCCGCGCTACGGCTTGTATTCGGCCATCGTGGTCACCGCCGTGGCCTCGATCTTCGGCTCATCTTCGCATCTCATCAACGGACCGACGAGCGCGATTTCACTCGTGGTGTTCGCGGCGCTCGCCGCCTTCGATCCGGATCAAAGAGTCGAAGCGGCCGAAGGAATGTTCCTGCTGGGCGTCATGATCGGAGCGATTCAAATTGCGATCGGGGCGTTCAAACTGGGTGACCTCACCCGCTACATCTCCGAGTCGGTCATCGTAGGCTTCATGAGTGCGGCGGCGGCGCTGCTCGCCATCGGTCAGATCGGAACGGCTCTCGGTTTGCGGGAGCGAGGCACCGGCGCCCAGCATGTGCTGCACCGACTATGGCTCACGCTTACCCAGGGTGGGCCAGTAAACGTGCGGGCCTTGGGCATTACCGCCGCGACGTTGGTACTCGCTACGGTGGCCCGCTATGCTGTCAACCGTTTCCGACTGCCGCGAATGGACATGCTGATGGTGCTCATCGTCGTCGCTTTGGCTGCGTATGGAGCCGGCTGGACTATCCCCACGCCGAACGGGAGCGTCGCCATCGCCGTTGCCGGCACCGTTCCCGCCGCCCTCCCCACCTGGCATGTGCCGACCATCCAGTTCCGCTGGTTCGGTCAATTGGCGCCGGATGCGCTGGCCATCGCGTTCCTGGGTCTGCTCGAGGCCCTGGCGATCGCCAAGTCAATCGCGCTGCACACCGGGCAGTCGCTCGATTTCAACCGTCAGTGTTTGGCCGAGGGCCTCGCCAACCTGGTCGGCGGCTTCTTTCGCTGCTTGCCTGGGTCCGGCTCCCTGTCGCGCTCGGCCATCAACTTTCAGTCCGGCGGAGCCACCCGAATCGTGGGGGTCATGACGGCCGGTATCGTCGCTCTGGCGGTCCTCGCACTGGCGCCGCTCGCGCGTTTCGTGCCGAAGGCGGCGCTGGCGGCCCTATTGTTGCTTACCGCCGCCCGATTGATCGAACCGCAGCGCCTGATCTTCACACTGCGCGCGTCGCATCACGATGCCGCCGTCCTGCTCGTCACCATTGCATCCGCAGTGGCGCTGGGTCTGGATATCGCAATCCTGCTCGGAGTCGCACTGTCGATCGTGCTGTACGTCTCGCGCGCGGCGCGATTGAAATGCGCGGAATTGGTGGTCGATCGCGGCGGCGTGGTGCGCGAGCGCCAGCGCGAAGATCCGCCGGCGACCAAATTCATCATTTACGATCTGGAAGGAGAACTCTTTTTCGGCGCGGCGCCCCACCTCGACCGGTTTCTCGTCAGCCTCATGCACCGTATCGATCGAGAGCGGCTGAGCCACGTGATCCTGCGCCTCAAGCGTGTCCGCCATCCCGACGCGGTTTGCCTCGAGCGCCTGGAACACTTTCTCAAGGCATGTACTCGCAACGGCGTCATCGTCCTGCTCGCGGGGCTGCAGCCTGATCTGCTGGCCGCGGCGCATCGACTGGGCTTCTTCACGTGGTACCCGCTGGCGCGCGCCTATGCGCAAGGCCAGGATGAGGACTCGGCAACGCTCGCCGCCATCCGTGCGGTGTACCGCGACTTGGCCGATATGGGAGTCGGCGCTTCGTTGCCACTCTATTACCTGCTTTGATATACCCCCAACCGTGCTATCTCTCAGCGTCTGCCGGTCGGCGGGATGCGGTAATTACCAGGCGGGATGCGGTAATTACCAATGGACCTTTGCTTATGCGCGATAGGCATCGTGAACGACCCCGCTGCCCGAGTACACTCGCGGCCACATGTGGATTCCCCTCCTCTACGTCCTTTGCGGGCTCATCGTCGGCGCTCTCGTAGGCCTCACCGGCGTCGGCGGCGGTTCCGTGATGACGCCCATTCTGGTGCTGGTCTTCGGCCAGCCCCCTGCCGTGGCCGTGGGTACCGATCTGCTGTTTTCCGCTAGCACGAAACTCGTCGCCACCGCCTCCTTTGGCTTCAGTCGGCGCGTCGATTGGCGTATCGTCGCACGCCTCGCCGTCGGCAGTGTGCCGGCCGCTGCCGCCGTCATTCTTTGGTTCTGGCTGGATCACCGGCCACCGGGAGTCGTCGACCAACTGATTTCGAGATGCCTCGCCGTGATCTTAGGTGTCGCGGCCGTGGCGCTGCTTTTACATGACTATTTTCGGCGGTGGGGACTGCAGTTCACGGCGGCGTGGTTTATCGGCACGGAGCGGCACAAGGTCCTCCTCACCGTCGCCGCCGGGATTTTGCTGGGGGTTGGTGTGACCATGACCTCTGTCGGTGCGGGTGCTCTAGGAGTTGCGGCGCTCGTCGCGCTCTACCCCTTACGACTACCCTCCGATCGACTCGTCGCCACCGACATTGCGCACGCACTGCCGATTACGGCGATTGCCGCCGCGGGTCATGCGGTGCTGGGCCACGTCGACCTGCGCGCGCTGGCGTGCTTGCTGGTCGGTTCCATTCCGGGCGTACTGCTGGCCACGCGAGCGGCCATCCGACTGCCGCCGCAGCTCACTCGGGCATTCATTGCCGTCATGCTCGCTTTGGTGAGCGCACGCCTTTTGCTGGCCTGAACCGCTGCTACCCCTCGTGCAGACCGCACTCGCGCTTCAAGCCGAAGAATCGCAGGTCTTCCATGCTGTCGACCTCCGCCAAAGATCGCGTGGTATGCCAATCGCCGATGGAGAGATACCCTTTCTCCCATAACGGATGATAGGGAAGATCGTGTTTCTTCAGGTACTGGCCGACGTCGCGATCGGTCCAATCGAACAGCGGGTGGACCTTGTACCGACCGCGTTTGAACTCGATCGGTTCGAGTTGAGCGCGAGTCTGCGCCTGTACTCTGCGCAAGCCCGAGAACCACGTTTCGGCGCCGAGTTCCCGCATTGCCCGGTCCAAAGGCTCTTGCTTGTTGATCCGGTTATATTGCTCGATACCTTCGAGTCCCTGATCCCAGAGCTTGCCAAAGCGGGATTCCTGCCACGCGGGCGACTCATCGGAGCGAACCACTTTCAAATTTAGATTCAGTCTTTTCGTCAGATCGTCCACGAAGCGGTAGGTCTCGGGAAATAGATAGCCGGTATCGATCAGCACCACCGGTATCTTCGGGACCACTTGATTGACGAGATGCAGCATGACCGCTGCTTGCGCGCCGAAGCTCGACGTAAGCACATGCGCACCGGGCAGAAGCTCCATCGCTTGTTCGACGCGCTGCTCAGGGGAAAAGGACGCAAACGAGTCGTTGATCTTTTGCAGAGCGCCTTTGTCGGCCGGTTCGTTACCAGCTGTCAACCATCGAGTGAGCGCCAATTTTAGGGACATGTTTAACACTTCGTTCGGCGGGACAGCGGTCTTGCGACCAGCTGTCAATTCCTCATTATATCGCTGAGCGCGCCGTACTCTTAGGCTCAAGCGGCATAAACACATAACGAACGTTTCTTGCCGCAGCCACGCCGCCTAGCACCGCCCAATGGTCACGCGCTTTGCAGCAAGTGGCCGGCAAGATTTGCTGCGTGACCGCGCAATTCCGGCGCCGCAGTGGCTTCCCAATGATCGGCGCGGAGCATGGGTCCGAGATAATACAAGTTATCGGTCGGCAGCCCGCTGGCTCCGATGACCACTCCTTGTGGACCTGTTCGCAGCCCCAAACCCAAAGGATCAGGACTAATCATTCCTTTAGATTGCAGCGCCTGCACCAGCGGATCGGTCCAGCCATCGAGACGGCAACTCGCGCCCGTGCAGTTTATTACCCGGTCGAACCAACCGGAGCGCGGTTCTGCGCCGCGTCGGGAGATCCAGTCGGCACGAATTTTGGCGCCGTCTGTTCTCAACCGGCAAATTTTCCCCGCGTGCACCTGCAACCGATTGGCGTCGCGTAGACGTTGCAGGTGAACCATCGTCTGGGGCGGCAGACGATGTCGATAGCTATCCCAAAATCCGCGCAGGTGACGCAGGAAGCGCCGGCGATCCTTATCGGACCATCCGGCCCACAGTCGCGCGGTGACGCCGCGCAGCGCCACGACGGCGTCCCGCCAATCGCCGCCGCGATGGGAAACGTCATCGGCCATGCTGCGAGCCAGTTTGAAGATCGCCGCGAGAGATTTATCGGGTA
>CAZZXZ010000030.1:0-19785 GCA_964658135.1 uncultured Acetobacteraceae bacterium
CTCACCGAAGCGCTCGTGCGCCGGTCGGGCGGCACCATCACGAAAGAGGCCTTCAGTTTTCCCGGCGGCCGTCGGTTTCATTTCCGGGATCCCGGCGGTAGCGAACTCGCCGCCATGCAGCGTACCTGAGCATCGGCGGCTTTCGTCAGGCCGAGCGTGTGTCTATTTTTTCGAAAAGTGTGGCTGCCACTCGGGCAGACCGGCGGACCAAAAGACGAAGCTCCACATGTCGGCATAGAGTGCATCATCCTGCGACTTGGTGGATCCGAACCCGTGTCCCGCCTGCGCGTCGACGCGCAGCAAGATCGGGCGTGCGGTTCCCGATGCTTGCAAGGCGGCGGTGAGCTTGGCAGGTTCCCAGGGCGAGACGCGCGGATCGTTCAAACCCGTCATCATCATCACCGGCGGATACTGGACGCCGGAGCGCACATGCTGAATCGTGTCCATTTCGTAAAGATTCTTGAAGCCCTCCTCGGTCGTGATCGTTCCGAATTCCGGAATGTTGAGCGGACCGTTGGGCTCGAACTCGTCGCGCAGCGGGTTCACGCCGGGAACGAGCGCGAGCACGCCCGCAAACAAATCCGGCCGCTCGGTAAGCGCTCGTCCCACGGTGATGCCGCCGGCAGAGCCACCGAAAATGAACAACTTGTCTTTCGTCGTGTAACCGCGCGCGATGAGATCCTCGGCGCAGGCGATGAGATCACGCCAGGTGTGGACCTTGTTCGCGTCCTTGCCGGCGAGATGCCATGCATCGCCCAGCTCGCCGCCGCCACGTACATGGCATGACGCATAAGTGCCGCCTGCTTCGAGAAAGCTGGCGGCACGGCGGCTGAAATCGGCGAGCTGCGAGTCGCCGTAGGAACCGTATGCCTGGATGAGCAGCACGTGCGGACCGTCCCGGCCTTTGGGTTGCACCAACGTTTCGGGAACCATCACGCCATCTTCGGCCTTGGCCGCCAAATCGCTGACCTCATAGCGATTGGGATCGTAATGCGGCGTCACACCGAGTTTCAGATCGGTAAAGGTGTTTTGCGCCGGTTCATACGCGAAGATAATGGGCGGGATGACGAAGCTTTCCAGGGCGATCGTGATGCCCGGCTGTCGGGCATCCGTAAAAGCTTCCGCAATGTGTCCCTTGAAGGGCAGGACGACCTCCTCTGGCTTTTCCGAGCCATACGGGACACGCAGCAGCAGCGAGTAGGCGCCACGCCGCGCCAGTACGTAAAGCGCATCCGAGGCGGCGTGAATGGAATCGATCACGCGATCTCTTTCCGCCGCCACCAGAACTCGGGCTGTCGCGAGAGGCTCGCCGTTTTTCACACTGAGAACCCGAAAAGTCGGCGCGTCCTTATGCGACAGCAGGTAAATCGTGTCGCCGGCCGCATCTTCTGCGATGACGTCATCCGCACGAGTAACCAGGGGTGTCCATTTCACGGTTGGATCGTTGATACGAGAGACCGGTGCAATCCAGAGCGCAAGCTCGTTCTGCACGCCGTTGATCGAAGTCGCCACCGCCATGGGCGTACCCGGCGAGACGACCAGCGTGGGTAGTTCGTCGGGGAGGAAGGACGGGTCGTGACCCACGCTGGAGCCGAGCAGACCCACCGGCTGCGACTTCAGGTCCCATGACACGAGGGTTGCGTTGCGATACTTTTCCGTGTCGGCTTCGCCGGCAGAGAGCTTCTTCAAGCGCGGAAAATAAAGGCTGCCGGAATCCTTGCTCCAGGCAACATAGCCCGGATCCGCACGATCGATCGGACCCGCGATCTGCCTGCCCGTTGCCGCGGCATACACGAAGATCGAGGCGGCCTCAGAGCCGCCTTGCGAGATGCCCGCCGCTACCTTGCTGCCGTCGGGTGAGGCGACGAAATAATTGATGGCATACGGAACCCCGCGATGGGCCGCTCGCAGGGCCGCTACGTCGACAATTTTGCGCTGACCCGCGGCGTCTTTAATATAGAGGTCTACATTGTCCGATCCCGGCAGGCGCATTTCGTAGAACGCGCGGCCGCCATAGTTCACATAGCCTTGCACGAGCCCGACGCTGCGCGTGAAGGTCGCGATTCTCGCTCGAAGCGCCGCACGCGGCCGAATCGCATCCAATACGGACCGCGTATACGCGCCTTCGGTTTTGATCCATGCCAGGGTCGATGCGTCGAGCGCTTCCATGTAGCGGTAGTTATCCGTGACCTGCTTGCCCCACAGGGTTTCCGTCACGGGTTTTACCGGCGCCGGCGCGGGACGCGATGGCCCGCCCGAGGGAGCGAGGGCACCACCCGTCGTCGACGCGGCGGCGGCGTAGGAGCCTCCCATCAGCGCCATTGCCACCCCTAAAGTTGCGGCTTTCATGAAACGCGCTACCGATCGAACTTCGTGGACAAGACGATCGACGTGGTGGTGCGGTCCACGCCATCGAGCGCACCGATACGATCGATGACCTGATCCATCTCGTCGACCGACGCCGTAGCGGCCACCGCGATCAGATCGAAATCGCCGCTGACGGAGTGCAGCACGCGAACCTGCGGGATGGCACGCAGGGCGGCGGTCACCGCACGCGACTCCTTGGCACCCAGCTTGACCATGACGTGCGCACGCACGGCGCCGAGCCCGTGTTCCGGCGCGAGCCGCACGCCGTACCCCACGATGACGCCGCGCTTCTCGAGTCGTTCGATGCGACTCTGTACGCTGGTCCGCGATCGACCCACCAGCCGGGCCAGTTGCGCGGTCGATGCACGAGCATTGTCCCGCAGCGCCGCAATCAATCGCTGATCGATGATGTCCATGACGTTTCGCCGAACTTGGGCTGCTTATCGCAGCCACTATACCGGGAAAACGACTATTTTCACCCTACCTTTCACAGGGTGGATCATCGAGACTAAGTGATATGAAAGACATCGTCGTCGTAGGTGCTGGAAAGATCGGTTCGATGATTGCCGAGCTGTTGGTCGGTTGCGGCGATTACGCCGTGACCGTAATCGACCGGTCGGAGCAGCAGCTGGAGCGCCTCGAAACCAGCGTCAGGGTTACGAAGGTCGCCGCCGACATCGTGCAAGAGGGTGTGCTCGGAAAAATTCTGGACGGCAAATTCGCGGTCTTGAGCGCTGCTCCCTATCACGCCACGCGCACCATCGCCGAAGCGGCCAAAGCAGCCGGCGCACATTATCTCGATCTGACCGAGGACGTGGCGAGCACGCGGACGGTGAAGCAACTGGCGGTGGGCGCACGCACGGCGTTCGTCCCGCAATGCGGCCTCGCGCCCGGCTTCATCACCATCGTCGCGAGCGATCTGGCGTCCCGCTTCGATGAGCTGCAGGACGTGCGCATGCGGGTCGGTGCGCTGCCAAAATTTCCGTCGAATGCGCTCAACTACAATCTGACTTGGAGCACGGACGGGGTCATCAACGAGTATTGCGAACCCTGCGAAGCCATCGTCAACGGTCAGCTGCGCGATACCCAACCGCTCGAGGAATTGGAAGAATTTTCGCTCGACGGTATTTTGTACGAGGCGTTCAATACCTCGGGAGGTCTCGGCACCTTGTGCGAGACGTTGGCGGGAAAGGTTCGCAACCTCAATTATCGCACCATTCGATATCCCGGCCATGCGGCCATCATGAAGGCGTTGTTGAACGATCTGCGCCTGCGCGATCGGCGCGATTTGCTGAAAGACATTTTGGAGCACGCGGTACCCATCACCCTGCAGGATGTGGTGATCGTGTTCGTCACGGTGAGCGGTCTGCGCGGCGGTCAATTGATTCAGGAGACCTACGCGAATAAAATCTACGCGGCGCCGGTGGGCGGCCGCGTGCGCAGTGCCATCCAGATCACCACCGCCGGGGGCATCTGTGCGGTGCTCGACTTGCTGAGCGCGGGCCAGCTGCCGCAGCACGGGCTCGTCAAACAAGAAGACATCCAGTTGCAGCCCTTCCTCGGGAATCGTTTCGGACGGGTGTACGCGTCGGCCGCGCAGGCAGCGGCGCACGCCGCCTGACCGTGTTCGAGCAACAGGACCGCGACGCGCTGCTGCACATCGTCGGCCCGGCCGGCTTGCTGCTCGCCCCCGCCGATACGCTGCCCTACGAGACGGCCGCCCGCTATGGCACCGGCAAGGCGGCAGCCGTGGTCCGGCCCGCCGCTACCGCCGAGGTCTCGGCCGTGCTGCGTCACTGCGTCGAGCGTCGGCTTCCTTTCACGCCGCAGTCGGGTAATACCGGGCTGGTGTTGGGCTCCACGCCCGATGCCAGCGGCGCAACGTTGGTCATATCGCTGGACCGTTTACGCATGCCGCCGCGCATCGATGTGGTGGATCGCACCGCGACCGTGGACGCGGGAGTACGCCTGTCCACCTTGAACGCGGCGCTCGAACCGCACAACCTGTTTCTGCCCATCGATCTGGGTTCGGATCCCATGATCGGCGGCATGGTCGCCACCAACACCGGCGGTGCGCGTTTCTTGCGCTACGGCGACATGCGCCGTCACGTCCTCGCGCTCGAGGTGGTGTTGCCGGACGCGGCCGGCACCGTGCTCAAACTGTCGAGCGGTTTGCGCAAGGACAATGCGCATTTGGATCTGCGCCAATTGTTCATCGGCAGTTGCGGCGCGTTCGGCATCGTCACGGCCGCCACGTTGGACGTGCATCCCCGCCCGCGTCAATCGGCCGTCGCGCTGCTCGTGCCACGCGACGACACCGCAGTGCTCGAATTGCTGAACGCGTTCGAAACCGAAGCCGGCGACCATCTCACCGCCTTCGAGGGGATGTCCGCGGCGGCCATGCGCCACGCCTTCCAGCACGTTCCCGCGCTGCGCAATCCATTCCCGGATGGACTGCCGGCCTACGCCATTCTGGTCGAGCTGACCTCCACGTCCGCTCCCCGCCGTGGCGAAGCCACGCTCGATGCCGTGCTGGAGGCGGTGGTGACGGAACTTGCCGAGCGCCGGTCCGCACCCCTGTCCGATGTGCGATTCGGCCCGGCGGAGCGCTTCTGGGCGCTCCGGCATGCCCTGTCCGAAGGCTTGCGCGCTGCCGGTCCGGTGCTCGGCTTCGATTTGTCCTTCCGGCGCGGCGACGTCATGCCCTTTCGGAGGGTCGCCGAGACCTACCTGGCGACCCACTTTCCGGACTACGAGGTCTGCGATTTCGGCCACGTGGCCGATGGCGGTGTTCACTATAATTTGTTGTATAGAAACAACACTGCGCCATCAGAAGCCCGCCACAAAGAATTGAGCGGTCGGTTGCTGGAACTCGCCGTGCGCGAGTTCGGAGCCAGCTTCAGCGGCGAGCATGGCATTGGCCGCGCCAACCAAGAAGCTTATGATCGCTACGTTCCGGCGGCCATCCAGCAGCATTCCGCAGCCATTGCGGCGGTGTTTTCTCGATCGCCGGCCGCAGCGGTCCGCTTTGGCCCGCTGCCAGCGTAGGAGAGGAAAAGTGACCACTGACACCCATTTGTCGCAGCTCATTCGCTCGATCGTCGGCGACAAGGCGGCGGCTGATCTGTTCGATATTCTGCACGTGGATCGTGCGTTCGCTCTCGAAAGCGCCGGCGCCGTTTCGCGCGGCGTGTTCGCCATGGCGCTCAACGCCGTGCTGTTCCATGACCTGCTGGCCCGCGTGCCCACGGGAGCGGCCTACGTCGCGGACCGGCGGCGTCAGCGCGAGCGGATCACGTTCGATCATGGAGCTCTGCGCACCATCCGGATGACGGCGGGCCGCACCGGCGCGCTGCCGGGCGGCGTCGCGGCCTTTGCGCGCATCCTCGAACCTTTGGGTTATCACGTGGCCGGCACTTACCCGCTCGATAAGTTGCGCATGACGGGGCGCGCGTTCGCGCATCGCGTCTATCCGGAAACGTTGCCGCAATTTTTCGTCAGCGAGCTGCATGTCGACCGCTTCTCGGCGGCGTTCCAGGAAGCGGCTGAGCGCGTGTTCGGCAACACGCGTGATCCGTTGACGACCACCGCCCACGCGGCGCTGGCGGCGTTCGCCGACACGGGGCGCTGCGAGATGAAATTAGCGGTGCCCGCACTGCGCGAGATCGTCACGGCGTTCGGACGCTGGCATGCGACGCCGCGCCTCGCCGATTATCGTCTCCTACTTGCCGAGTCGGCGGAAGCCGCGTGGATCGCCACCGAAGGCAGTGCCTTCAATCACGCCACCGATCGCGTCGCCGACGTTGCGATGACGGCTTGCGGCCAACGCTCGCTCGGACGGCCGGTCAAAGAATCGATCGAAACCTCGGCGGCCGGTTCGGTGCGCCAGACCGCCTTCAAGGCCGACCTGGTGCGCCGCTCGTTTCTCGCGGAGGACGGCACCGAAACGCAGCTCACCGTGCCCGGCTCGTTCTACGAATTCATCTCGCGCGATGTGCTGATGGGCGGCGACGGCAGGCGCCGGTTGGATCTGCGTTTCGACAGCGGCAACGCGCAGGGCATCTTCAAGATGACCGCGGCGGGCTGACCACGAAGGCTGCGATATCGCCCATGGTGGGCGCCCGGCCGCGCGCCGGGATGCTCATGGCGG
This sequence comes from uncultured Acetobacteraceae bacterium, assembly GCA_964658135.1. GTDB lineage: Bacteria > Pseudomonadota > Gammaproteobacteria > Steroidobacterales > Steroidobacteraceae > Bog-1198. The sequence continues at coordinate 6,518 of CAZZXZ010000030.1, forward strand.
CCACGGTGTCGGCATGGCCGAGCTTAGGATAGAGCTGCAACGTGATGGCGGTGCCGCGCTCGCGGAGGGCCGCAGCGAAATTGATGGAGTTCTTCGGCAACACCGTCTCGTCGGCCGCCCCGTGAATCAGCAGCATGCGCGGAAACGAGGTGCCCGGCGGGGCCCGGCGCACGAAATGAATGGGCTGCGAATCCGGATACTGCTCGGGCGGCGCGAACATGTCTTTCGTATCGTCATCGGTGAGCGGCAGAAAGTCGTACGGACCAGACAGGCCGATCACCCCGGCGATGTGCGGCACGGCGCGGCCGATGGCGAGAAAATAACGCGGATCGACCGTGACCAGCGCCGCCATGTGCGCACCGGACGAATGGCCCATCAGATACAACTGCTGCGGGTCCGCGCCGAACTCGGCGCCATGCTGCACCGCCCAGGAAGCCGCCCGGGCAGCGTCATCCATGAACCCCGCGAGTTTGACGTCCGGGTAGTGTCGATAATTCGGCAGCACCGCCACGTAGCCTAAGCCCGCGAGGGCGGCACCGACGAATTTGTAGTCGTCCTTGTCGCCGGTGGTCCAGCGACCCCCGTACCAGAACACCACCAACGGCCGCGGCGTGGCGGCCGGCCGATCGGGTACATAGACATCGAGCGCATGGTGCGCGCCGGAGCCGAAACTCACGTCGGCGTGACGGCGGTAGGCGCCGAACGCCGCCGGTACGTTCGCCGCGACGAAGACCAGTTTGGAACACGCCGCCGTCGCCAACGCGCCGAGACCGGCCAGCAACGTCCGGCGCGTCACGTCAAAAGCTGCGGCAGGCATAGGTCACTTGCGCCCGAGCGTCGATCAGACGGCACCCCGTCAGCCATCGACGGGCATCGGCCGCATCGTCGGCGAACCAGACCGCGGCGGATCCCAGCCGAAAGGTATAACCCCACTCATCCATGTCGCGGCACATTCGCTCCCGACCCACCGGCGGCAAGAGCGCCGCGAGCAAAATCTGTAGATAACAGACGGCGCTTTCCTCCGCCTCGTCGCCGCCGGCGTCGGTATCGAGTCCCACCCGGCGTTCCGGCGTCATGCAGATGAAATGCGCGCTCTCGTGCAGCACCGAATGGATCGGCGTGTCGAGTCGGGCATACAGCTTGGCGCCGATGAGCCCCGCTTCGCGTTCGCCCCAGAACGAGCCGGGAATGATTTCATGGGGCGCCACCAGGGTCAGCGACAAGCCATACCGATCCAACAGCATTTCCAGACTCGATCGATCGATGGAATTGACCAGCAGCATGTACGCGCGGCCTCACTTGAGGCTGGTCAGCCGGCGCATCGCGATGGCTGCGAGATCGCGGGCCATTTGTTGCCGCAAAATATCGGCTTCATGCTCCTTGGCAAGCAACTCGTTTTCTTGAAAACTATAATCCTTGGACAGCGTGATGGTTTGCGGCGCCAGCAGTTCCTTGTCGGCTCCCTGCACCGAAAACGTCACGGTATAGGTCAGGTCGTACTCGGTCGGAATGTTGCGCGCCGATACCGAGAGGGTGCGTTGCTCGGCGAGATCCTTCGTCACCTCGATGGTCGCCGTCGATTTCTCGCGCACGTCCTGCACCAGCGCACCCGCCCCTTTGAGTTGATGTTCGAACTCGCGCGCGAATTCCGTGTATGGGTTTTTGACGGACAGATAGGGCCGCGCCAGGATGCCCGGCAAGGTTTCGCTGCCGGCGAGCCGAAAGCCGCAGGCGCATAGCGTCAGGACCGCCGCCAGCAACGCGGTGCTGCGGACCGGGTACCTCATCGGCTAGACCACGACATTGACGAGTTTGTCCGGCACGACGATCACTCGGCGTATCGGCGCGCCGGCGACGAACTTCTGGACGTTGGGATCGGCCAGCGCGCTGGCCCGTACCGTCGCCTCGTCTGCATCGACGGCCACCATGATGCGCGCGCGCAATTTACCGTTCACCTGCACCACCAGACTGATGCTTGACTGTTCCAGGGCGGCGGCATCGACGGCGGTCCACCGCTCATCGATGCGCGACGTGGTGTGCCCCAGGCCGTGCCATAGCGCGTGGGTGACGTGCGGGATGATGGGCGAGAGCGTGAGCACGGCGATTTCGAGCGCTTCCTGCATGACGCCTCGATCGGTGTCGGTAATCGGCTCGAACTTGGCGAGTGCGTTCAGCAATTCCATGACCGCGGCGATCGCCGTGTTGAACGTGCGCCGCCGCCCGATGTCGTCGGAGACTTTTGCCAGGGTCTGGTGAGCTTGACGGCGGATTGCACGCTGCGCTTCGGTCAGGGCGGCCTGCTGCCCGGCGGCGGCGGCATGCCCGAGGACGCCCGCCGCGACGTGCTCGTAGACGGCCTTCCACAACCGTTTGATGAAACGATAGGCACCTTGCACGCCTTCGTTCGACCACTCGAGCGTCTGTTCGGGCGGTGCGGCGAACATGGTGAACAAGCGCGCCGTGTCCGCGCCGAACTCATCGACCAGCGACTGCGGATCGACGCCGTTGTTCTTCGACTTCGACATGGTGACGATGCCGCCGGATTCCACCGGCGCGCCGTCCGCGCGCAACACGCACCGATGGTCCGCCAGCCGTTCGACGTCGAGCGGATTGAAGTAGTCGATCCGACCCGAGTCCGGTTTGCGGAAGAAGACCTCGTTGAGCACCATGCCCTGCGTGAACAGGTTCGCGAACGGCTCCTTGAACGGAACGTCGCCGAGCTGCCGGACAACGCGGGTCCAGAAACGGGCATAGAGCAGATGCAGGATCGCGTGCTCGATGCCGCCGATGTACTGATCGACGGGCAGCCAATAGCGCACTCGCTCATCGAGCATGGCGTGCGCGTTGTCGCTGCAGGCGAAACGCAGGAAGTACCACGACGAATCCACGAACGTATCCATGGTGTCGGTCTCGCGGCGCGCAGCCGCGCCGCAGCGGGGGCACTCGACCTGGAGAAAGCCGGCGTCGTTCAGCAGCGGATTGCCGCTACCGTCCGGCACCAGATCATCGGGCAGCAACACCGGCAGCTGCTCGTCGGGCACCGGCACCGTGCCGCACGCCGCGCAGTGAATCACCGGAATCGGACAACCCCAGTACCGCTGGCGTGAGATGCCCCAGTCCCGCAGTCGCCAGGTCGTCTGTTTTTCGCCCAGGCCGAGGCGGCCCAGATCGGCTGCGACGGCCGCCACCGCCGCCGCGAAATCCAGCCCGTCGTAGGCGCCCGACTGCACGCAGCGACCGTGCTCGCCATACCAAGGTGCCCACGCCTGCAACGAATACTCGTGGCCCGCCACGGCGATGACCGGCTTGATCGGCAGGCCATACTTCTTGGCAAATTCGAAGTCGCGCTCATCATGCGCGGGCACGCCCATGACCGCGCCGTCGCCGTAACTCATGAGTACGTAATTACCCACCCAAACCGGGATCGCCTCGCCGGTCAGCGGATGGCGCACCGCCAAGCCCGTGGCCATGCCTTTTTTTTCCTGCGTGGCCAACTCGGACTCGATGGCCGGCCCGCGCTTGCATTCCTCGATGAACGCCGCGAGTGCGCGGTCGGTCGCGGCCGCCTCGGCGGCGAGCGGATGTTCCGCCGCCACGGCGCAGAACGTTACCCCCATGATGGTGTCCGCACGCGTGGTAAACGCATGCAATACGTCGCGCCGGCCGGCGATGTCGTAGGGAAAGCCCACGCGCACGCCCACGCTCTTGCCGATCCAGTTGGCCTGCATGGCGCGCACACGATCCGGCCAGCCCGGCATGGTCCCGAGCGACTGCAGTAGATCCTCGGCGTAGTCGGTGATCTTCAAGTAATACATCGGAATTTCGCGCTTCTCGACCAGGGCGCCGGTGCGCCAGCCGCGACCGTCGATCACCTGTTCGTTGGCGAGCACCGTCCGATCGAGCGGGTCCCAATTCACCACACCGGTTTTTTGATAGGCGATGCCCTTGTCCAACATGCGCAGGAACAACCATTGATTCCAACGATAGTACTCGGGCTGGCAGGTCGCGAATTCACGGCTCCAATCGATCGCGAACCCCAGCGATTTGAGCTGCTTTTTCATGTAGGCGATGTTGTCGAGGGTCCACTTCGCCGGGGGCACACCGTTCGCCATGGCGGCGTTTTCCGCAGGCAGGCCGAAGGCATCCCAGCCCATGGGCTGCAACACGTTCTTGCCGTTCATGCGCATGAAGCGGCTCAGCACGTCGCCGATGGTGTAGTTGCGCACGTGGCCCATGTGCAGCCGGCCGCTCGGATACGGAAACATCGACAAGCAATAATACTTGTCCCGAGTGTCGTCCTCTCTGGCTTCGAAGCAACGCTGGTGATCCCAGTACTGCTGTGCGTCCGCCTCGACTGCGGCGGGCTCGTAACGTTCTTGCATAAATGGCCGTCAGAATACCCCAAGATGCCGAACCTCCGCGAACTCCGTAAGCTTGCCGCCCACGATGCACGCGTCCAATCGATTTGTCGGGTTCGGGCTGGCCACGCTGAGCGGCTGCCTGTGGTTTTTGGCTTGTCCGCCCTTCGATGCGGCGTATCTAGCGTGGCTGGCGGCCATTCCGATGTTGTGGGCCATCGATCGGGCGCCCTCGGTCAGGACCGCGCTGCTGCTCGGCAGCTGGGCCGGCGCCGTGGAGACCGCCGGCGGCTTCTATTGGTTGATCGATTTGATGCAGCGTTTTGCGGGTTTTCCCTGGCTCGGCGCCGTGCTGGTGTTCCTGCTGTTTTGTGCCTCGCGCGCACTCATTTTCCTGATCTTCACCGCCATCGTGGTCACGATTCGGCGCCGCCGCCGCGTCCCCATGACCTTGCTCGCACCGTTGGTGATGGCCATCGGCGAACTGGTGGTGCCGCAAGTATTCCCGTGTGGCCAATGGATCTCGCAGGCCTGGCACCCGCTGGTCATTCAGATCACCGAATTGACCGGTCCGCTCGGCGTCACGGCGCTGCTCATGATGGTGAACGGCGCGCTCTACGACCTCCTCGCGCAGGCTCGGTTGGCGCGCAGGTCCGCGCTGGTGGCCGCCGGCATCGTGGGCGGTGCGCTCGTATTCGGGGGGCTGCGCATGCGGCAAATCGACGCGCTCGTCGCGCACGCGCCGCGCCTCGCCGTCGGTTTGGTGCAGCCGAACTTCGCCTACGCAGTCGACGGCGAGTTGTCGCGCGACGAGGCGGTGCGCCAGCTGGTCGCCTTGCAGGAACAATCGCGGCGCTTGGCGCGCGCGGGCGCCGAACTCGTGGTGTGGAGCGAAGGGGCCTATCCGGTCACCCTGCCGCGCAACTTCCGCGCCGATTTTCCGCCCGAATCGCTGGCGATGATTCGGCGCGGTTTTTCCACCCCGCTCATCTTCGGCGTCGATACGGCGGCAGCGAACGACGACTACGCCTACAACTCGGCCATCTTGCTCGATCGGACCGGCAACGCGGTAGGCCGTTACGACAAGGTGAGGCTGCTGGCCTTTGGCGAATACATTCCGGGCATCGAGACGTTTCCGTGGTTGAGACAGTTGTTGCCGCCCGGCACGGGACAATTCAAAGCCGGGGTGGGCGCCGGCACCCTGACGCTGCGCGAACCACAGACGACCTGGCGGATGGGCACCGTGATCTGCTACGAGGATCTCCTGGCCGGCTTCATTCGCAGCGTCGGCGCGCTGCATCCCGATCTGCTGGTCAATCTCACCAGCGACTCCTGGTTCGGCGCGGCCACCGAACCCTGGGAGCATCTGGCCCTGTCGGTATTCGCCAGCGTCGAATTACGGGTGGCCCTGGTACGCTCGGTGAATTCGGGCGTGTCCGCCATGGTCGATCCGAACGGCCGCCTGCTCGCGAAAACGTACGCCGATGACCCGTATCGTCACCCGCGTGACGCGGACGGCCTGCTGGTGTCCGTGCCGAAGATGTCCGGCGGACACACGCTGTTCGTGGCCTGGGGTAACTGGTTCGCCTATACCTGCTTGGCGGCCACCGCGCTCATCGCCCTGCGGGTCAGGCGGCGCGCCCTGCACTAGACAGCGCATATTCGCGGCAATGTTCGAGATACGCCGCCTCATGCGCGGCGGCCAGCTCAACCACGCTCGACCAGAGCCAGGACGGCGCATTCAAACGCTTCGATTCCTGGCGACGTAGGTCGCGGCGAAATTCCCGGCGCGTCGCCGCGTCCATCTGCCGCGCATGCGCCTTGCCGACGACGGCGGCCAGATAACGCGCCACTGCCACCGCCTCGGTATGCGTCATGCGGTCGATTTCCAGCTTGAGGTCCTGCGGCATCAACTCACGCAAAAAAACCGAGCGGTCCAGGATACGCGTGGCGATCATGCGACTGCCGAGTGCGGGTGCCAGATGCAATGCACCCTCGACGACACGTTGCGCGTTGTCCTTGGGCATCTCGGCGCCCGTCGCCCGTGGCGCCGCCGCAGTGATGGCTTCCTTGATGTCGACCAGACAAAAGTCATCGTTGCGACCGCGCTTGCCGCCGACACCCACCAATACCGCGAAACGCAGGCGGCCCAGCGAACTACAGCCTTTCATCCAATACGCCGCATCCAACACGTCGGTCCGCGCGTCGTCATCGCGCGCTTCGAACATGGTCACCAGCTTGCGCACCGCGGGCGCTTCGAACAGGGTGGCGATGGCGCCCTGTTCCGTCTTGGTCAACGGCCAGAACCGCGACCCCAAGGGAATGGTCGGCTGCGTATCGCGCAGCCGCTCGCGCGCCAGGTGTTTCCAGGTGCGGCCCACGGCCCGCCGCATCACGATGCGCACCACCTCGGGTTTCTCCGTCGACTCTTTGAGCTTGCCGCTGCCCAACGCACCGAGATAACCGGCCATCATCTCTTCCAACATGCGTGCCGTGGTCACGCCGGGCAGCGACGAGCCACGGGCGGACGAAGCCAATGACAACGCCAGGCGAATCAAGTCGTGGTTCGGATTGCCGATCACCGTCTGGTCGAGATCGCGAATTTGCACGTGCACCTCGCCTTCCGCGTCCGCGACCGGCCCCAGATTGCCGGAATGACAATCCCCGCAGATCCAGACGGCGGGGCCGTGCGGCACGGCTCGCTCGCCCCGGCCTTGCAGCCATTTATAAAATTGGACCGTGCTGCCGCGCACATACGCCTGCGAGGAACTCGCCATTTTCAAATTCCGTTTGGCGATCAAAATCGCGCTGCGCTGGCTGGCGGCGACGTACGAGGGTGTTTTTTTCATAGGCGTTTTGGTGCCCCGAACATACGGGATTGTCGCTTAGAAACTGACTGATGCGTCGCTGCTTGGCTGTAGGAGAGGCTCCGCAGATGCTGTGAGAACGCGACGGAGTCGCAGCCACGCGAGGCCGCCGATTTGTTAAAGTTCATGACATGGTGCGATCCCGCCAAAGCCGGATAAAGAATTATTTCGCGGAGAATCGACTGTTCGCGGTGCGCAGCGTCGTGGCCGGCCTGATCGCGACACTCTGCTTGTCGCTGGTCGGTGTTCGCTTGTTTTACCTGCAGGTATTGCGCTTCGACTACTACTCCTCCATGTCGCAGGGCAACAGCATCCGCACCGAACCCATACCGCCGAGCCGCGGGCTGATCTTGGACCGGCACGGGGTGGTCTTGGCCGACAATCTACCCGCCTTCCAAATCGAATTGGTTCGCGAGCAGGTGGGTGATGCGACGGCGTTGGATGCCACGTTCGCCGCGTTGGTGAACATCGGTCTGCTGCGACCGGACGAAGTCGCCAACATCAAACGCACCGTGCTGCTGCACAAAGTCTATGAAAGCGTGCCGGTCAAACTGCAGCTGACCGAGCAAGAGATGGCCGTCTTCGCGGTGCATCGGTATCAATTTACGGGCGTAGATATCCGCACCCGGCTGGCTCGTCACTACCCGCTGGGCGAGACCGCCGTACATGCCATCGGCTATGTCAGCGCAATCAACGAACAGGACCTCAAGCAGATCGACAGCGCCGAGTACGCCGGCACCAGCCTCATCGGCAAGCTCGGCGTGGAGGGCGCTTACGAGAAAGAACTGCACGGCAGACCGGGCTTTCGAGAATTACTGGTGAATGCCGCAGGACGGCCGGTCGAGAAACAAGGCGATTACCTACCTCAGCTGCACGACCGAGCGCCGATTGCCGGCGACGATCTCATTCTCGGCTTGGATATTCGCGTCCAGAAGGTGGCCGAGGAGGCCCTCGCCGGTAAGCGCGGTTCGGTGGTCGCCCTCGACCCCAAAACCGGCGATGTCATCGCGCTCGCCAGCATGCCGGGCTTCGATCCGAACGGTTTCGTGCGCGGCTTGACGGTGGCTCAGTACGGCGCTCTGCGCGACGACATCGACATCCCGTTGTTGAACCGAGCCCTGCGTGGCGCCTATCCGCCCGGCTCGACGGTCAAGCCGCTCTACGCGTTGGCCGCCCAGAAATACAACATATTGACCCCCAGTCAGCAGGAATACTGCAACGGCGTGTTTACGCTGCCCGGCAGCAGTCATCAATATCGCGACGACGAGAAGCACGGCTATCTGGATATGCGCCACGCGATTTCGCGTTCCTGCGACGTGTATTTTTATCGGGTGGCCGAGCGCTTGGGCATCGATCGGATGGCCGACTTCATGAAGGCGTTTGGTTACGGCGAGGCGACCGGCATCGACATTCCCGGCGAAAAGGCCGGTCTCTATGCCTCCCCTGCCTGGAAACAGCGCGTCTTCAAGCGCCCCGCCGATCGGGTCTGGTTTCCCGGCGAGACCATCAGCATGGGCATCGGTCAGGGCGCGATCACCGTCACGCCGCTGCAACAGGCGCACTTCGCCGCCGAGATTGCCGAACGCGGGCAAGTGATCGCCACCCCGCGACTGGTGTCGGCCATCCGTACGGCCGGATCGACGGCCATTCTGGCGCGCCCGCCGAAGTTGTCGAAAGCCGTCGATATCGCCACGCCCGAACAATGGGACGTGATCTACGACGGCATGGTGGCCGTCGTGCTGCCGGGCGGCACGGCGTACGCGTCGGGCGTCGGGGCGAAATATAAATATGCCGGCAAGACCGGCACCGCCCAGGTCTACACCATCAAGCAAACCGACAACACGCGGGCCAAGATCAAGGACGAGCGTAAGCGCGATCATTCCTGGTTCATCGCCTACGCGCCCGCCGATGATCCGAAGATCGCCGTGGCCGTGCTCGTGGAAAACGGCGGCTTCGGCGCGTCGGTGGCGGCGCCCATCGCCCGCAAAGTGCTCGATGCGTACTTACTCGGCCCGGAAGCGGCCACGGAGCCTAAGAAACCGAGCACCGATCTCGATCACATCGCCGCCGTCATACCGAAGACTCCGGCGCCGCTGTAGAGGGTGATCGCGGTGGGTAACCGCCGCCGCTCAGGGTCGCCGGCGCGCCAGACTCGCCATGCTTTCGAAGACCCCGTCGCGCCTTATCAGCGCGTGCACCAACGCCCCTGCGATATGCAGAAGGATGGTCGCGAACAGCAGCAACGCCAAGTCTGTGTGCAACCGTCGCAACCAGGCATATGCCACCGGATTGGGCGCCATGAGGGGCGGCAGATGCAGCGGCCCCGCGACGATGGGATACGGCGCCGCGGACAGCATGGCCCAGCCCACCAGCGGTAATCCGAGCATGAGCGCATAGAGCAGATACTGCGATGCCTGCGCGACGCGCCGCTGCAGCGGCGGCACGGTGTTGGGCAGCTGCGGCGGCGGACTCAGCCAACGGTTGACCAGGCGAACCAGCGCCAGACAGAGAATCGCAAGACCCAGCGGTCGATGCAGGGACACCAGCATGGCGTAGCGCGGCGACACGCTGGCCACCATCCCGATGCCAATGAACAACATGGCAATGATGAGCACCGCCATCAACCAGTGCAGACAGCGGGACAGGCCCGGAAAGAGAGCCGGCCTCATGGCGCCACCTTGCGTTGAGCTTCCTCAGGGGTGATCGCGCTCGGCGGCTTGGCGGCCTTTTCGTCGAGACGCAACGTGAACGAGCGCATGTACGTCGCCGAGCGGGCGCTCAGGATGGGATCGTCCGACGGTTGTATGCCCGGCGGCACCACCAACGGGTCGAAGTTGATGTCGTCGCATGCGCCGCCGTCTTCGCTCGCCACCCGCTCGACCGTGATCGTTCCCGCATCGACGTGCCGACGCGCGGCGGGCCAGGCCACGGTCGGATCCGCGGTCGCATCCTCCGGTGCGGCCAGGGTCAGCAGCAGCCGCCATTGCAGCGGATGCTCGTGGATCTGCGCGATGAGATCGTCGAACAGTCGATTCTTGCTCGACGGCACGGCTGCATCGTCGTCGGGCGACGTGGCCTGCAGCACGGCTTCTTGCATCGGCACCATAGACCAGCGCACCGCGACACCGGCAGCGGCCGCATTGATGAAGCGAAAGGCGTCCAGGCCGTTGTACGTCGAATCCGCGAAACCCGCGGAGGGCGCCTGCGCCTTGATGAGCGCGATGGCGCGCGCCGCTTCCGGATGACGCGACAGGAAGGCCGTCATGGCGGCTGGATCGGGTTTCCCGGTGACGGGATCCGGCTTCGAGGCCAGCGTTTGCTCATAGAAGGCCTCGACCGAATGCACCGGAAACACGGGGAGATTGATCATGCCGGTACGCCATTCGCCACCGGCGGCCGGCAGGAACTGCAGCGCCATGCTGCGTACCGTCGTCGCTGCGTCGGCTTGAAACGGCATACCGCCCGCCAACGAGAAGCGCCCGACCAGCGGCACGCGGCCGACTTGAAACACGGCGGCCTTGGACCACGGGACGGCGGCGCCGTTACTGTCGAACCACCCGGAGAAACACAGCCCTTTCGAATGATTGCGACGAAAGCCGGTGGGCGGATCGCCGCCGACCTGCAAGGCGCTTAACAGCCGGGTCTGGGTCAGTCGATCCGGCGAAAACCCGCCCCCCACATAGACGAGGGCGGCGGTGCCGGCGGCCAGTACCGCGCCGATGACGGCATAGCTAATCCACGGGGTCGCGTTTTTCATGAACGCGAAGTGTAAACGGTCCGCACATCGCGGCGAGATTATTCCGGGAGACTTAGGCGCCCGCTTGCGTGGTCAATTGATGCTCGACGCGATCCGCCTTGATTTCCAGGGGACCGGACGCGGTCTGCACGTTGAACACCACATTGCCGACGAAAGTCCTCGACTCGTCGAGGCCGGCGACCTGGCTGGTGGAACTCGACAGCTCGTGCATCATGACCTCGGCCCGCTTGCTCTTCGGCCGAGCGGGCACCGAGTCGGCGGTCAGCTCGAGAACGATCTTGTCCGCCTTGATCTCGATCGGCCGCTGACTGCCGCCGATGCTGATCATGACGTCGCCGCTCAACCGCATCGCCTCGATTTGCGGCCCGGCATAGTCCGCCAACGGCTCCGCGAAGTTGGCGGACAGCTTCGTCACGGCTCCGACGGGTACTTTGATGGTCGCCTCGTGACCGGCCTTGTCCGCTTCGATGACGAACGTCTCCGCATGGGCGGACGACATGGCCACGGCGCACAAGACCATGCCGAACACTACTTTAGACATCAGGACGCTCCCATAGATTTTGGGATGATCGGCTTCGCGACTCCCGAAAGCAACGGCGAGCCGGGTAAAGTTATGCAAAGCGTCACGCGCCGCGGCGCAGGCGGCGCCGCACCATCATGCTGAGCTCATGCAGTTCCTCGATCCGCAGCGCCATACCGCAGGCGGCGAACGCCAGGCCGCCGATGATCATGGTGCCGAAGAGCACGCCGCTCTTGTACAAGAACGGCGCGGTGGCCCACGTCGCCAATAGCCAGTGCGTGGAGGCCCAGCACACCGCCGCCAGCGCGCCGCCGGCCAGCAGCGCCTTGGCCAGCAAGATGACCATCCGACGTCCTTCGAGGCCGCCCAGCTGTCGGTACATCAAGAAATACAGGATCAAAAAATTGCAGGTCGCTACGCACCCGGTGGAAAAGGCCAAGCCGAGATGCCCCCAATGCAGTTGGAACGTGAAGATCCAGTTGAACGTCAAATTGAGCGCGACCGCGAAGAAGCTGACGAACATGGGTGTCTTGCGGCGGTCGAGCGCGTAGAAGGCGTTGACCAGCACCTTGAGCGCTGCGTAGCCCGCCAGCCCGATGGCGTAGAAGCGCAGCGCACCGCCGGCCTGCGCCGCCTCGTGCGCGTCGAATTTGCCGTGCTGGTACAGCACCGAAATGATCGGCTCGGCCAGGATCATGAGTCCGATGGTCGACGGGATGGTCAGCAGAAACATCAACCGCAGAGCGCGCGCGAGCTCCGTCCGGAAGCCGATCATCTGTCCGGCCACCACCAAACGCGACAACAACGGCAGCGTCACGGTACCGAGCGCCACCCCGAAAAGACCCAACGGCAGCTGCATCAATCGAAAGGCGATGGCCAGCCAGAAAATTGCGCCGTCGCCCAGGGTCGAGGCGAAGATCGAGTTGGCCAGCACGTTCAGTTGCGTGGTGCTCGCGGCGATGACCGAGGGCCCCATCAGACTCAAGATCGCGTTGACGCCTTGATCGCGCCAGCGAAAGTCCGGGTGGAAGCGGTGCCCCAGGCGCTTGAGCGGCGCCAGCTGCACGCCGAGCTGCAGCGCACCGCCGATCAACGTCCCCAACGCCAGACCGATCAAGGCCCGCGGCCCGAAGGTCGGATCGAACCAGGCCCCCAAACTCACGCCGCCGAGGATGGAACCGATGTTGAAGAAACTCGACGCCATGGCCGGCATGCCGAAAACGCTTTTCGCATTCAGCATGCCCATCACCAGGGCGGCCATCGACACCAGCACGATGAACGGGAACATGATGCGCGTGAGCTCGGCCGTCAGAGCCGCTTTCTGCGGGTCGAAGCCCGGCGCCAACAGACCGACCAGCTGCGCCGAGAACACCATGCCCGCTACGCAAATGCCACCGAGCACGACCAATGTCAGCGTCGCCACCTTGTTCGCGAGCCGCCAGGCCGCCGCATCGCCGCTGCGGGCGATGGTCTTGGTGAACGTGGTGACGAATGCCGTGGATAAAGCCCCTTCGGCAAACAAGTCGCGCAGCAGATTTGGAATGCGAAACGCCGCGGTGAAAGCATCCATCGCACCGCCGCCGCCGAACAACGCCGCGCAGATCTGCTCGCGCGCAAGACCCAGCACCCGGCTGCACATCACCGCCAAGCCGATGATGCCTGCCGCGCGCGTGTTCAATCGTTCGGTGGAAGACGGCGGGCCGGTGACTGAGTTCATGAGCGATCGGTGACTGGACGACGCGCTAGTCTACCCCGAGTGGGGGGGG
>CAZZXZ010000030.1:19795-29132 GCA_964658135.1 uncultured Acetobacteraceae bacterium
GTGCGCCCTGCCGGGCGCACCACCGAACTCACACTTTGGCGTTCACGTTGGATCCGACGGAACTCAATGTATGACCCGTATCGCTCTGCACGCTCAGCAGTAGATTGTTCAAGAAACTCTGCAACGACGCGGTCGACGACTGACTCGACGCGGAGCCCGAGGTCGAAGTCGAGGTGCCCGCTGCCGAACCGCCACTCGTACTCTGAATCAAATTATTGAACGACGTCGTCAAATTGGCGGCCGCCGTGCTGTTGGACCCGGAGCCTACTTGCTGAATTAAGGTCTGCAAAGACGACGCGAGACTGCCTTGGTATTGGCCCGTCGCACTGGTGCCGGTGCTCGCGCTCGCCGTGCCGACGCCCGCAGCGGCGGTGGCCGCCGTGGTGCCGCTCGATACGGTGCTGGTGCCGGTGCTGGAACCGCTGCTGCCCAAACCATCCGCTTTCAACGCCGCAAACAACGAATGCAAGAAACTCTGCACCTCCTGCGCCGTGCTCGAACTACCCGAGGCGGCGCTGGCACCGCTCGTGCCGCTCGTGCCGCTCGTGCTGCCGGTGGCGCTGGTACCGGCGGTGGATGAACTCGACCCGGTCACCGCCGAGACGGCCGCGGCGCCCAAGTTGGCGAGCGCCGGAATCCCGATGGCCTGGCCCAGGGTTTGCAGCAGGTTGCTGAACAGTCCCTGCGTCGAGGTGGGTGTTTGAGTCGAGCTGCCGGTGCTGCTGCTGGAGCTCGTGCTGCTGGATTGCGTTGCCGCATCCGGGTTCAAATCCGCGGTGAGCTTCTTGTGGCCATGGCTCCGCGAACCGATGATGCTGGACGCCGAGGCGGCCGCTGCGATCGTTGACATGATAAATCCTCCATAACGTTTGCCGATTAGTTCACTGCAGTCGCTGCGTCTTACGGCTGCGGCAAGCTCTTGCCGCCCCGGAGACACGATTGGCCGTCCGTTGCCGCCTCGCGCACGCCGAGAGCGAATCCCGCACCGCCAATGACCGATCTCCAACCTACGGCTTTTAACGAAGCAGGTTTCGTGCCAGCATGACGTCACCATGATCGCCGACGACATTTTTGCCGTGTTCGCCGCGCGCGGTGCCAACGCGTATGTCGGCGAAAGCATTTCCGTGACGGAGCACGTGCGGCAAGCCGCGCATTTCGCACGAGCGTCCGGGGCACCATCCGCTCTGGTGCTGGCGGCCTTGCTGCACGATGTGGGACATTTGATCGACGCGGTGTCCGATGACCTTACCGAGTGGGTCGACGATGCGCGCCATGAAGAATCCGGCGCGCACTGGCTCGCCGCACGCTTCGCCGCGCCGGTGTACGAGCCGGTTCGCTTGCACGTCCCCGCCAAGCGCTACTTGTGCGCCACCGAGCCCCGTTATTTATCGCAGTTGAGCGCGGCTTCGCGCCATACCCTGGCGCTGCAGGGCGGCCCGATGCAGGCGACGGAGGCCGCAGCCTTCGAGACCCAGCCCTTTCATCGCGATGCGATCCGCCTGCGGCGCTGGGACGACGCCGGTAAAATCGTCGGCCTCGCCACTCCGGATCTAGCGTCTTATCGACCGCTGATCCAGGCGCTGGCGCTGCCACGCCGGGTCAGCGCCTAACCCGTTTGCCGGCGCCGCCACAGCGCCCATATCAACGACCCCAGCGCACCGAGCACGACGGGATAATTCCCGACGCGGGCATACGGCGTCAAACCCGTCATTGGTTGCACGTCGACCCGCATGACGGCCTCTTCGAACTGCGGGAGACGGGCCACGATGTGGCCGAGCGGATCGATCGCTGCGGTGATCCCGTCGTTGGTGGAGCGCACGAGATAGCGGCCCGCTTCCAAGGCCCGCATGCGGGATATCTGCAGGTGTTGATGCGCAGCGGTGGAATCGCCGAACCAAGCGTTGTTGGTGACGTTGACGAGCAGCGTCGCTGCACGCAACGTGTCGAGTTGTTCGCTGCCGAACGCATCTTCGTAACAAATCGTCAGGCCGAGATTTTGGCCGGCGGCGCGCAGCACCGGTTGCCGCGGTGCGCCTGCGGAAATGTCGTCGTACGGCAGACTCATAAGCCGCATCCAAGACCGAATGAACGCGGGTACCGGAAAATACTCGCCGAACGGCACCAGGTGACGCTTGTAGTACCAGGCATCGCCGGCGGCTGTCATCACCAACAAGCCGTTGAAATATTGCGCGGTCGGCACGTTGTACCGGACCAGCCCGATGGCGAAATCCGCATCGTGCACACGGCCGGCCGCGCGCAATCGCGTCAGATAGTCCGAAATATTATTGGCCAGTGCCGGTAAAGCCGACTCCGGCCAGACGATGAGACGAGCCCCCCAGGCCTGCGCCGTCAGCGTTGCGTACCGCGCCAGCGTCGCGTCACGATTCTTGATCTGCCATTTTTGATCCTGCGGTACGGCACCCTGGACGGCCGCGATCGGCAGGCGCGGCCCCGTCGGCCGCGTCCATGCATGGCGCGCCAGCAGGAGCGGCGTCGCGAACAACAGCACGCTCACCAGCACCGCGAGCAGTCGCCGTGAGCTCGCCATCCCGGGCGCCAGAATCATTCCCAGTGCCACCGCCGCATAGGCCGCCGCCCAGGTCACGCCGTACACGCCGAGCACCGGCGCCCAGCCCGCGAGCGGCGAATCGATGAACGCATAACCCAACGACAGCCACGGAAACCCCGTCAATATCCAGCCGCGCAGCCACTCGAGTAGAACCCACAAGGCAGGCAATACCAACCAGTGACGCGCGGCCGTAGCGTGCGGCCAGAACCGGTTGGCGAGATAGCACAGGGCCGCCGAGAAGGTCGACATCACCGCGACCAAGCCCATTTGCAAAAACACCGTGAGCCACACCGGCACCAGGCCGAAGACATGGAGACAGGTGTACAACCAATACGTGCCGAATGCGAATAGCCCCGCGCCGAAGGCAGCCCCCGCCCACGCCGCCCGCCGCGGCGCCAGGCCGCGAATCAACGTGAACAAGCCGGCCGGTGCGATGACGCCCAGCACCCACCACGCAAACGGCGCGAAGGCGAGATTGAGGACCGCACCCAGCGCGAACGCGAGCAACAGCCGCGACATGGCCTGCCGCTGACCAGCGGCGGCCCCGCCCCACGGGTCGCTCAAGGCGTCGGCTCGGGCGGAGGCTCGATATCGGTGGGCGTGATGACCCGCAACAGATCGATGCGCCGACGGTCCGCGCGCACCACACGAAACTCCATTTCGCCGACTTCGATCGTCTCGCCGCGGCGCGGCAGGCGGCCGAACTCCTGCATCAGCAGGCCGCCGATGGTGTCGTAGTCCTCATCTGAAAACGCCGTGCCGAAATACTCGTTGAAGTCCGCGATCGGGGTGAGCGCACGCACCGTGAACTCGCGGGCGGTCTCGCGCCGGATCGTCTGGTCCTCTTCCACGTCATGTTCATCGTCGATCTCGCCGACGATCTGTTCGATGACATCCTCGATGGTCACGAGACCGCACACGCCGCCATACTCGTCCACCACCATGGCGATGTGGTTGTGGCTCAGGCGAAACTCCTTGAGCAGGACGTTCAGTCGCTTGCTTTCCGGCACGAAAATGACCGAGCGCATGTACTCACGTATCGCGAACGGTTCGCTGCCGACGGTCTGTAAGCGCAGCAGATCTTTCGCGAGCAGGATGCCGAGAATCTGGTCGCGATCCTCGCCGATGACCGGAAAGCGCGAATGTCCCGACTCCACCACCAGCGCCACGAGTGTGTCCGGCGGTTCGTCGCGCTCGACGAACACCATCTGCGAGCGCGGCACCATGATGTCGCGCACCTGCATGTCGGCAACCGCGAGCACCCCCTCGAGCATGACCAACGCATCGCCGTCCAGCAGACCACGCTCGCTCGCCTCGCGTAGATCCTCGATGAGTTCACCGAGATCGCGCGGCTCGCCGGACATCGATTGCGTGATGCGCTTCAGCCAGCGGCCGGTGCTTCCTAAAGATGGGTCAGACATGCACGTCAGGATACTCGATCAAACATACGGGTCGGAAAACCCAAGCCGATCAAGGATTTGAACCTCTCTCGCCGCCATTTTACGAGCTTCGATCAGCCGTTCGTGATCGAAACCGAGCAGGTGCAGCACGCCGTGCACGGTCATGTGCGCCCAGTGCGACTCACGAGTTTTTCCCTGCGCAGCCGCTTCCTGCGCCACCACCGGCGCGCAGATCACCAACTCGCCCAGGTAATTCAGACCGTCCGGAGCGACGCCGGCGCCGTGAAACGACAGCACGTTGGTAGGTTTGTGTTTGCGGCGATAGCGCGCATTCAAGGTATGGCTGCGCGCCGCGCCGACGATGCGCACCGACAAGACGCTGGAGCGGCTGAGGCCGCCGAGCGCAGCCTCGGCCCAAGTCTTGAACTGCGCGCGGCGCGGCACCCACGGACGCCGTGCCGCATAGCTGACCGCCAACTCGAGAGTCCCCCGCATGGGCTCAGCCGCCGTTGTCGGGTGAGCGCGCTTCGTAGGCTTGAACGATGCGTTGCACCAACGGATGCCGCACCACGTCACGCGACGTGAACATGGTGAACGCGATGCCGTGCACCCCACGCAGGATGTCGATCACGTTGCGCAAACCCGATTGTCTGGCATTCGGCAGATCGACCTGCGTGATGTCGCCGGTCACCACCGCCTTCGAGCCGAAACCGATGCGCGTCAAGAACATCTTCATCTGCTCGTTGGTCGTATTCTGCGCTTCGTCGAGAATCACGAACGAATCGTTGAGCGAACGGCCCCGCATGAAGGCGAGCGGCGCCACCTCGATCACATTGCGTTCGATCAGCTTGGCCACCCGCTCGTAGCCCATCATTTCGTAGAGCGCATCGTACATGGGCCGCAAATACGGGTCGACTTTCTGGGACAGGTCGCCGGGCAAAAAGCCGAGCCTCTCGCCCGCCTCGACCGCCGGTCTCACGAGGATGATCCTGCGCACCTTTTCCGACTGCAACGCTTCGACCGCACAGGCAACGGCAAGATAGGTCTTACCCGTGCCGGCCGGGCCGATCCCGAACGTCATGTCATGGGTACGCACATTGGTCAGGTAGTCGGTTTGGTTTGCACCGCGCGCGCGCACCGCGCCGCGCGAGGTTTTGACCTTCAATTCGTGAGGATCGTCGCCCGCTCCGACCGGCCGCTCGGCCGACCCGTCGTCGGCCATTCCCAGTTCCTGCAAAGCGATGTGAACGCGTTCGGAATCGACGGGCTCGCGCAGGGCGCGCGCGTACAGATCCTGCAGCACGGCTTCGGCGCGTTTGATGGACACCGGCATGCCGATGATCTGAAAGCGGTTGCCGCGCCGTCTGACTTCGACGTCGAGCCGCGACTCGATTTGATGCAGATGCGCATCGAGCGGGCCGCACAACTCGACCAGACGAATGTTGTCCGCCGGAGCGAACACCAAATCGCGGGTCATTAGAACGGAGCTCACGAGAGAGAGTCTTCCAACAGCCTGCCGCGCAAAGAATTGGGCATGGCTTCAGTGATGGTGACGTCGGCGAAGCGATTGATGAGACCCATCGGCCGCTCCACGGGTCCGTCGAAATTGACCCATCGATTATTGTCCGTACGACCCGCCACCTGCCGCGGATCACGCTTGGCCGGCCGTTCGACCAAGACCCGCTGACGGGTGCCCACCATACGGCGGGAGATCGCCCGTGCTTGTTGGTTCAACCGATCCTGCAGCAGTTCGAGCCGCTGCTGTTTGACGTCGTGCGGCACCTCGTTGGGCAACGCCGCCGCGGGCGTGCCGGGGCGGCGGCTGTAGAGAAAGCTGAAGGACTGATCGAATCCCACGTGCGCGATCAAGTCCATGGTGGCCATGAAATCGGCGTCGGTCTCGCCCGGAAAACCCACGATGATGTCCGTCGAAATACAGATGTCCGGCCGTACCTCGCGCAGTTTGCGGATTTTCTGTTTGTACTCGAGCACCGTATGGCCACGCTTCATCGCGGCGAGAATGCGATCCGAACCGCTCTGCACCGGCAGATGCAGGAAATTGTTGAGCTTCGGTACGTTGGCAAAGGCCTCGATCAAGCTGTCGTCGAAGTCGATCGGATGAGAGGTGGTGAAGCGAATGCGCTCCACGCCGTCGACCGCGGCGACGAAATGGATCAAGGTGGCCAGATCGGCGGGTGTGCCGTCGTCCATGGGGCCGGCGTAGGCGTTGACGTTCTGACCGAGCAGGATCACTTCGCGCACGCCCTGCTTCGCCAGCGCACGCACTTCCGCCATCACTTGCTCGAAAGGCCGGCTGATTTCCTCGCCCCGCGTGTAAGGCACCACGCAGAAGGTGCAGTACTTGCTGCAGCCTTCCATGATGGAGACGAAGGCGCTCGCGCCCTCGGCACGCGGTGCGGGCAGGCCATCGAATTTTTCGATTTCTGGAAAGCTCACATCGATCTGCGGTCGGCCGGAGCGACGCAATCCGTCGATCATCTGCGGCAGGCGGTGCAGAGTCTGCGGACCGAATACGAGGTCGACGAAGGAAGCACGCGCCGTGATGCCCTCACCTTCCTGACTCGCCACACAGCCGCCGACACCGATGACCAGATGCGGCTTTTGTTCCTTGAGCAGGCGCCAATGACCGAGCAACGAAAACACCTTGTCCTCCGCCTTCTCGCGCACCGAACAGGTATTGACCAACAAGACATCGGCCAGCGTCGGGTCGTCGGTTCGGGTCATGCCATGCGCGGTGCCGAGCACGTCTTCCATTTTGCTGGAGTCGTACTCGTTCATCTGGCAGCCGAACGTTTTTATGTATAACAAACCGGGCATGGGCGGATCGTATGCTCAGGGTGAAAAGGCCGCTAAGATACTAGCAATCATGGCAATACGCGAAGTTCTCAAAATGGGTGATCCCCGCCTCTTGGCGGTCGCGGAACCGATCCGCGACTTTCACGCGCCGCAACTCGCGGAGCTGCTCGACGATATGCGCGACACCATGAAAGACCTCAATGGCGCAGGCCTTGCTGCACCGCAAATAGGCGTCGGGTTGCGGGTGGTGATTTTTGGCATGGAGTATAACCCGCGCTATCCGGATGCGGACCCCGTGCCGTACACCGTGCTGGTCAATCCCACGCTGACACCGGTAGGCGACGAGATGGAAGACGGCTGGGAAGGCTGCCTTTCGGTACCCGGCATGCGTGGCGTCGTACCTCGCTACAAACAGGTGCGCTACGTCGGCTTCGATGCAGCCGGCCAACCCATCGACCGGACCGTCGGTGACTTCCATGCGCGAGTCGTTCAGCACGAAGTCGACCACTTGGACGGGATTCTCTACCCCCGACGGATCCGTGACCTGACGCAATTCGGCTTCAGCGACGCCCTGTTCCCGGGCCAGGGCTTGGCCGACGACTAGGCGGCCCCCGCAGCCACCGTGCCCTCCGGCGCGCCGCGCTCGAGCACGTCGGGAAGTGCCGCGTCATTTGCGGTGAAACTCAACGACACAGAATTCAAGCAATGCCGTTCGCCCGTGGGACGCGGCCCATCGGGAAAGATGTGGCCCAAATGACTGCCGCAGCGCGCGCAAACCTCCTCCACCCTGACCATGCCGTAGCTGGTGTCGCGGATACGTTTGATGTGCGACTCCTCGTAGGGCTTGAAAAAGCTCGGCCATCCGGTCCCCGAATCGAACTTGGCAGCGGACCGGAACAGCGGCAAGCCACAAAAGCGGCAGGTGTAGGTCCCGTCCTTCTTGTTGTCGAGAAATACCCCGCAAAAAGCGGCCTCGGTGCCGTGTTCCAACAGCACGCGGCGCTCGTCGCGATCGAGGCCGGAAGTAATGTCGCGACGCTGCGCATCGCTCGGCGGGGTCAGGTCGAATGAGGTCATAAGGGCTCCGAATGTCAGGTGTTACGAGGGTGGGGCCGAGGCCGTCTTTTTAAACCCCGGCAATGGACTAACGCCCGCCTGAATCAACACTGTCCACAGGGTCCCGGGTGTGCGCGGGGCGGGGCGGGGTGAAGGACGCAAGCCACGAAGCAAGTTACTAGTTACAGTATTTGACTTTTGTAATTATAAGGGCCATGGTCTGTCCATCAACCATTCACCACGGACCCACGTCATGAACACCTCCTCGCGCGATCGCCGATTCACGTTTCCCAGGACGTCGTTGACGGTCGACCGGATCGGCTATGGCGCCATGCAACTGGCCGGCCCCGGTGTGTGGGGACCGCCGAAAAATCCGGACGGTGCCATCGCCGTCCTTCGCGCGGCCGTCGCGGCCGGCGTCGATCATATAGACACGTCCGATTTCTATGGGCCGCATATCACCAACCAGCTCATTCGGCAGGCGTTGCACCCGTACCGTCCGGGCCTGGTGATCGTCACCAAACTCGGGGCCCGACGTCCCGCCGATAAATCCTGGCAGCCGGCCATCGCCCCCCACGAACTCGTCGCGGGCGTGCACGACAACCTCCGCAATTTAGGGGTGGAAGCACTCGACATCGTCAACTACCGCCGGATGGGGTCGGGTCACGGCCCCGACGAAGGATCCATTGCCGAGCAAGTGACGACGCTGGCCGACCTTCAGCGTCAAGGCCTGATCCGCCACATCGGTTTGAGTAACGTGACGGCCGCTCAAGTCGCCGAGGCTCGGACGATGGTTGACATCGTGTGCGTCCAGAACAACTACAATCTGGCGCATCGGCACGACGACGCGCTGATCGACGATTTGGCCCGGCAGGGCATCGCCTACGTACCCTTTTTTCCACTCGGGGGTTTCTCACCGCTTCAATCCGCCACGCTGTCGACGGTCGCGACCCGACTCGAGACCACCCCCATGCAGGTTGCGCTGGCGTGGCTGCTGCAGCGATCGCCGAACGTACTGCTGATTCCCGGCACGTCGTCGGTCGATCATTTGCGCGAAAACCTCGACGCCGGTCGGTTGACCCTGTCGACCGCCACCGTGGCGGAATTGGACCGCATCGGCGCCGCGACGGCGACCGGGCTCGCGCCTCACGAGCCCGTGCCTCACTAAAAAGAGCTGCGCCGGCCCTCGCCACTACCCATGTCCCCCGCCGACATTCCGCTCACCCGCGCGAGAATCCTCGCCGCTGCCGAGGACGTCATTCGGCGCCACGGGCCGGCCAAGGCCAATGTCGTGGATGTGGCGCGCGCCTTGGGCGTGAGTCATGCCGCCGTCTACCGGTACGTGACCACCAAGGCGGAGCTGCGCGATTTGGTGGTGGAGCAATGGGCCGAGGCCACCATGCAACCGCTGCGCGATATTGCAGCTCGTCCGGGACCCGCTCCCGAGCGCTTGCGCGCGATGATCGACGCCCTGATCGCCGTCAAACGGCGGCGG
>CAZZXZ010000031.1:0-29011 GCA_964658135.1 uncultured Acetobacteraceae bacterium
GTGACGACGCCGGTCCCGGTGACGACGCCGGTCGCGGCGGCGAGGCCCGCGGCGGTGTCCGCACCGGCGCTGAGCCAGGGCGACGACCGGGGCTTCCTCGCCATGCAGCAAGAAGTCAAAGACCTGCGCGAGCTGTTGCAAGGTCAGTTGGCGCATATGTCGTGGAACGAGAAACGGGTGCGCGACCCGTTGCAGGCGCGTGTGCTCGAAGAGCTGACGGCGTTGGACATCGCGCCCGACGTGGCCATGGCCTTGGCGGCGCTCACCCCGCGCACCACCAGCTTGGAGAATCCATCGCATATTCCGCTCGCGCTGCTGGTGAAGCATCTGCCGGTGGTCGAGGCGTTGAGCACGGTGAACGAGGGCGTCATTGCGTTGGTCGGCCCGACGGGCGCCGGCAAGACCACGACCATCGCAAAACTAGCGGCGCGTTGGAGCATGCAGCACGGCAGCAAGGACTTGGCGTTGATCAGCACCGATGCCTACCGCATCGGCGCACGCGAACAATTGATGACCTATGCGCGGATTCTGGGTGCGCCCATGCACGTGGCGAACAGCGGCAAGGAACTGGCCCGCTTGCTGGAGCGCTTGAAGTCCAAAAAGTTGGTGTTGATCGATACCGCGGGCATGGGTCCGCGCGACGTCCGTCTGTCCGAGCAACTCGCCGCGCTGCAGCTGGGCGCGGCGCGCGCCCGTGTGCTGCTGACGCTGCCGGCGCACGGCGAGCGGCATGCGCTCGAGGAGATCGTACGCTCGTTCGCGAGCGTCAAACCCTCCGCCTGCATACTCACCAAGTTGGACGAAGCGGCGAGTCTCGGAGCGGCGCTCTCCACCAGCCTGAGGCACAAGCTGCCGATCGCCTATGTGTGTACGGGGCAACGGGTACCGGAGGACCTGCATGCGGCGCACAAGAAACGCTTGTGGATGGTCAGTCTTGCCATGGAATTGAAGGCGGGCAAGACGCCGCCGGCGGACGCCGCCTATTATGCCCGTCACTTCGGTGGAGCTCCCGCCCATGCGTGATACACGGCTTACGCGCAGTCAGGCACAAACTCTCGCCGAGCTCAACGCTTCGCGTCCGGTCAAAGTCATCGCGGTCACCGGCGGCAAGGGTGGCGTGGGTAAAACCACCGTCTCGGCCAACCTCGCCGTGTCCATCGCCGCCCAGGGCCGCGACGTGATGTTGGTGGATGCGGATCTCGGCATGGCCAATGTCGATGTCATCTTGGGGCTGCACACCCGCTTCCATCTCGGGCACGTGGTGAAGGGGGAGTGCACGTTGGAGGAGGCCATCGTCACGGGGCCACACGGTTTGCAAATCGTGCCGGCGGCTTCGGGCATCAAGCGCATGGCAAACCTTTCCGAGACCGAGCAGGCCGGCATCATCCGCGCCTTCAGCGATCTGTATCATCGCGTGGAAGTGCTGGTGGTGGACACCGCGGCCGGCCTGCACGACAGCGTGCTCACCTTCAGCCAGGCAGCGCAGCACGTGGTCGTGGTGGTGTGCGACGAACCGGCGTCCATCACCGATGCCTATGCCTTGATCAAGGTGCTGAGCCGCGAACACGGCGTGCAACGCTTTCAGATTTTGGCGAATCAGACGCGCCGCTCCGGCGAGGGTCCCGATTTGTTTCAAAAAATTTCCCGAGTCTGTGACCGATTTCTCAACGTGACTCTGGAATTTGCCGGCTCGATACCGTACGACGACTACCTACGGCGGGCCGTGCAACGGCAAGCCGCCGTCGTGGAAGCCTTTCCCGCATCAATTTCTTCGATTGCACTCAAGAATTTGGCCATGAAGGCCGATAAATGGTCCGTGCCACAAGGTGCACGAGGTCACCTCGAGTTCTTCGTAGAACGAATGGTGGGGGCCCGGATCGGTCCTTCGACGGTATTGCAATGAGAGCAAACACACACTACTCAGACACGCGGAAGCGTAATCCTAAGCCAATGGTGGACGGCGACGTCCCGGTGGGCGAGATTCCGCAACAAGAATTGGCCATCAAGCATGCCGATTTGGTGAAACGTATTGCCTATCATCTGGTCAGCCGCATGCCCCCCAACGTGGAGGTCGACGATTTGATTCAGGCCGGGATGATCGGCCTGTTGGATGCGGCCAAACACTATTCGGCGACCAAGGGTGCCAACTTCGAAACCTACGCCGGAATCCGGATCCGCGGTGCGATGCTCGACGAAGTGCGCAAATCCGATTGGACGCCGCGCTCGGTGCATCGAAACATGCGGGAGATGGCCGATGTAGTTCGCAAGATCGAGAATGCCAAGGGCCAGGACGCCAATGCGACGGATATCGCGCAAGGTCTGGGCGTGTCCATCGACGAATACCACAAGCTGGTGCAGGACGCGGCCAGCTGCCGGCTCTTCAGCTTCGATCAGATGGGAGCGTCGGACGACGAGTCGAGTCCCGTGGATCACGCGCGCGACGAGGGCCTCAATCCTTTCGAGCACGTGGAGGACGCAGGCTTTCGCGAGGCGCTGGCGGGAGCCATCAACGTGCTGCCCGAGCGCGAGAAGCTCGTGTTGTCGCTTTACTACGATGAGGACATGAACCTGCGCGAAATCGGCGCGGTGCTCGACGTGTCGGAATCGAGGGTGTGCCAGATTCATGGCCAGGCACTGGTTCGCTTGCGAGCCCGATTATCTGAGTGGCTAACGCCGGACTGAACCTATGGATATTCTCAGCATCATCGGCATCGTGCTGGCGTTGATCGCAATCATCGGCGGCGCCATCTTGAAAGGCAGCAGCGCCGGAGCGCTGGTCGGCAGCGCGGCGTTCGTGATCGTGGTACTCGGCACCCTCGCCGCGAGTCTGGTGCAAACGCCCATGCCCACCTTTTTGCGGGCCTGGAAAATCATTTCCTGGGTGTTCAAACCACCGTCCAACAACCCCGGCGCGATGATCGAAAAAATCATCGAGTGGAGCAATATCGCGCGCAAACAGGGTCTCTTGGGGTTGGAATCCGCCGTCGAGGGCGAGAAGGACAATTTCTTGAAGAAGGGCTTGCAGTCGCTGGTCGACGGCGGCGAGCCGGAAGCGATCCGGGCCAGCATGGAAATCGAACTCGACACCATGGAGCATTTCGACAACCAGGCGGCGAAGGTCTTCGAGGCCATGGGCATTTATTCGCCCACCCTCGGCATCATCGGCGCGGTGATGGGCTTGATGGCCGTCATGCAGAACTTGTCCGATCCATCGAAGCTGGGACACGGTATCGCAGCGGCCTTCATCGCCACGATTTACGGCATCGCCTTCGCCAACCTCCTCTTTCTACCCATGGGCAACAAGCTCAAGTCGGTGATCCACGGTCAGACCCAGGTGCGGACCATGGTCATCGAAGGAATCATCGCGATCGCGCAGGGTGAAAATCCACGCAACATCGAGTCGAAGCTGCAAGGCTATTTTCATCATTGACCCGGCGCGCGTGAGTGCATTCGTATGGCCCGCAAGAAGAAACACGAAGAGCATGTGAACGCGGAGGCTTGGGCCATTCCGTACGGCGACCTGGTCACGCTGTTGTTCGCACTGTTTACGGTCATGTATGCCGTGTCGTCGGTGAACGAAGGTAAATTCCGGGTGTTGTCCGATTCTATGGTCGCGGCCTTCCATGGCGCGCCCAAGAGCATGCAACCCGTCAATATCGGCAACAGATCGCCGGGCAAGGGCGGCGACAAGCCGCTGGTGGGCATCACGCCGACTTCGTTGATGAAGATCAAGCACGATAAGCCCAGTTCGCCGGGCGGCGATCTGACGCCGCGGGATCCGAACGTCGCTCGCGGCTTCGACCACGAGGACAAGCCGGGTGCCTTGATCAGCATGGAGCGGAAAGTCCAGGATGCGATGCAGGCTCTGATCGATGCCAAACTGGTAACGGTACGGCGCGAAAACATGTGGTTGGAAATCGAGATCAACGCGGACATTCTGTTTCCGAGCGGTGCGGGCGATTTCACGACGGCGGCCGAACCGGTACTCGACAAGCTGGCGGAAGTTCTGCAACCCTTCTCCAATCCGATACGGGTGGAAGGCCACACCGACAACCGACCCATTCGCACCGCGGCTTTTCCATCCAACTGGGAGCTCTCCGCAGCCCGTGCCGCGAGCGTGGTTCACGAGTTCACCAAAGTTGGCATCGATCCGCTGCGACTCGAGATCGTGGGCTTCGGCGAATTCCGGCCGCGCCAGCCGAATGACTCGGTGGAAGGCCGCAACGCGAACCGTCGGGTGGCAGTCCTGGTGCTGGAGCAGGTGGCGCCGGGCGCCGCGGTGACGGCCAAGGCCACCGATCAAACGCCACAGGCGGCCGCCCCCGGCGTGCAAACTGCCGACCCGAACAGTGCGGCAAATCGGTTACTATGGCGCGTTCCGGTTGCCGACATCGGCAGGACCGTCTTGAGTAAGGTTCCGGTAACACCCGAAGCGAAAGAGCCGCCGCCGGAGCCGAATTGAGCGAGGTGTCAGATGAGCGAATGGTTGGGCGCGGCCGGCGTGTGTCTGGGCACGGGTGCGTTGGCGACGGCGCTGTACGCCGTGACCGTGATGCAGAAATCCCGGCAACGTGCCGACACGCTGCAAGCCGGCGTCGATGCGTTACGTCGCGACCTGGAGGCGCTCGCCTCGCTCAGTGTGCGTACCGGACGGCGAGTGCAACGTGTCGAACATGAGTATTCGGACGTGGCGGAGCGGGTCGACGTGGTCGAATCGCGCGCGCCCGCGTCAGCCGTGTCGGGTTCGCTCGATCAAGCGATCGAATGGGCGCGCCGAGGCGCGGACTCGGAAAAGCTCAGCGCACAATTCGGATTGAGCAGCGGCGAGGCCGAGCTGGTCGCTCGCTTGCACGGACGCAAAACCGGCGGTTGAGTCGTCTCGTGCGCACCGTGTTCCCGCTGATCGCCGGTCTCGTCGTGGCCGCCGCGTGCCTGGCGCAAGGACAGCCGCTGCAACCTCCCGTGGCGATTCCGCCGCCTTCGGCCGCCGCGATCCGCTACTACCAGAGCGGAAATTGGTTATGGGCATTTTCCACGGTGTGGGGATTGTTGGTCCCCGCGCTGCTGGTATTCACGGGGTTTTCCGCCCGGCTGAACGAGTGGGCCAAAAGCTTCAGCACGCGGTGGTACGTGGTGTTGAGCGTGTATTTCATCGCATTCGCGTCCATCATCTTCGTTGCCGACTTTGCGTTCGACTATTACGCGGACTTCGTTCGACCTCATGCGTACGGCCTGTCGTCGCAAGCGTTCGTTAAGTGGTCGCACGACGAGTTCATTTCCTTCGCATTGAGCTTGGTCGGCGGAATCCTGTTTTTATGGATACCGTACTTGCTGTTGCGGCGCGCGCCGCGCCGTTGGTGGCTGTATACCTGGCTTGCAAGCATTCCGCTGTCGTTCATCATCTTTTTCGTGGAACCGATCTGGATCGAGCCCTTGTTCAATGATTTCACGCCCATGCACGACGGCGTCCTCAAGAGCAGGATTCTCGAACTGGGGCGTCGCGCGGGCATCGATGCGGCCGATGTCTTCGAAGTAAATAAAAGTGTCGATACCAATCAGACCAATGCCTACGTTACGGGCATCGGCAGCACTCAACGTATCGTGCTGTGGGACACCATCATCAAGGACAGTACACCCGACGAACTGCTGGCGACCATGGGTCACGAGATGGGGCACTACGTGCTGGGACACGTTTGGAAAGTGATGCTGGTGGGCAGCTTGATGTTGTTGGTCGGCTTATGGTCGGTCGATCGTGGCGCGGGCTGGATCTTGCGCGAATTCGGCGCGCGTATCGGGATTAGCTCGTTGGCGGACGCCTCCTCGCTGCCTCTGCTGCTGCTCACGTTCGGCGTCGTCATCTTTTTCCTGTCTCCCGTGTTATTGGCGTTTTCCCGTCATCAGGAGCACGAGGCGGATCGCTTCGGTCTTGAAATCACCCGAGACAATCATGCGTGTGCCAGTTCGTTCGCGAAAATCGTCGATAGCGATCTGGCCTATCCGACCCCCGGAGTCTTGTACGAATTGTGGCGTGCATCTCATCCGTCGTTAGGCGAGCGAATCGAGTTCTGCAACGACTATCATCCATGGCGCGACGGCCACGCTGGTCGATATGCGAAATACTTCAAGAACCTATAAAAGGAACGGGACATGACGATCGAGCTTCGGATGTTGGCGTGGAGCGTGCTGTTGGGATTTGTCTACGTGTTCGTGGCGGCGGGGCTCGGTACCCAGCAACGCGGGTTGAAATGGAACGCGAGCAATCGCGACGGCGAGGCGAAGCCATTGACCGGCATCGCAGCCCGCGCCGCCCGCGCCAACGCGAATTTCCTCGAAACGTTCGGGTTCTTCGCGGCTGCGGTTCTGGCCGTCGTGCTCGCCAAGCAGAACACGACGCATACCGCACTCGGATCAGAGATCTATTTTTGGGCGCGCGCGGCCTATCTGCCCATTTATATTGCCGGTATTCCGTATGTTCGGACGCTGGTTTGGGCCGCGTCTTTGTGGGGAATGTTGCAAGTCATCGAGGCATTGTTCTGACGGACGGTGAGCTTGCAGTCGAAGACCGACGGGCCGGCCATTTGTCGCCGACCGCCTGGCGATGCCGCCTGCTGACCCGCAATTGCCGGCCATCGGCGAGAGTCAGCATGGCATCGCCGTTGCCGACGGGCTGAATGGACTGAATGCGATCGACCGCCACGAGGGTCCGGCGGTGAATCCGCAGGAAACGATCGGCATCCAGCTGCATTTCGAATTGCCCCAATGTTTCTCGGATGAGGTGGGTAGCGGCACCGACATGCAGGGCCAGGTAATTACCGTGTGTTTCGACCCAGTCCACGGATGCCGTGTCGATATAAGTCATGCGGCCTTTCGTCTTGACGGGAATCCGGCTCAGCGGCCTTGCGCGGCCGACCGTCTCGCAGGCGCCGGCAGTCTTTCCGCTCACCCGGACCCCGTGAGTGATCGCCGTGAAGACGCCCAAGGCAAAAATCAGCAGCGTCCAGTTGCTCTTCAGCTGACCGCCGACCTCGGTCAGGGACGGTAACCAGCGGTTCTCGAACCCCCAGGCGGCGGCGACACACGACATCACGATCAGCACGAATGCCAAGGCAACACCGGCTACGGCATGAACCGTGGCATGACGCCAGCGCATGGCGCCGGCGATGGGATACCGGACGGTCATCCAGACCAACACGGGTGTTACCACAGAGCCAATGGCGGCCGCCGCAGCTATTCGCAAAATCTCGTGATCGAGCGCCAGGCCGTGACCGGCTCGCACGGCGCGAAGGATGTTGTCCGGCTCCAGCGCGAGCAGGAACGCGGCCCAATACACAAATCCGACCAGCACCCACCGGGGCGTCGTCCGCTCCGAGGGGTCATCTAGCGACATGCTTTTCATGGTCACCAGTGTGCCGAGGCGTCGGCCGCAAGTCCACGGGACCAAGATCCGTCACTTTGTGACGAGCGGGGGCGAATCCGTGACGAGCCGGTCTGGCTGGCGGACTGAACCGTCTCGATACTGAAGTCCCTTCCGTCACGCCAAGCGTTCGTCATGACTCATCCGCGGATCGATCGTTGTCGCCTTCTGTTGATCGTGGCCTTGGTGGCCGGTAGCGCCGCAGCCGAGCCGGTACGCACGCATAGCGGTTGGGTTGACGGGGTGACCGAGCCGTCATATCGCGTCTTCAAAGGCATTCCATTTGCCGCGCCGCCGGTGGGCGACCTCCGGTGGCACGCGCCGCAACCCGTGCGGTCATGGTCGGGCGTCAGACCCGCAAATCGTTTTTCGTCCATCTGCCCGCAGCTCGGCGCATATCCCCCGGAATCAGCCCCGGAGTCGACGAGTGAAGACTGTCTCTATCTGAACATCTGGGCGCCGCCGGGAACGGCCGCGGCGCCGCTCCCCGTCATGGTGTGGATTTATGGGGGTGGGCTGGAAAAAGGCTCGGCATCGGCACCGCTGTACGCCGGCGATCAGTTGACCCAAAAAAAGGTCATGTTGGTCACCGCAAATTATCGTCTGGGTGCGCTGGGCTTCCTCGCGCTGCCCGAATTGAGCAAAGAGTCGAGTCGCGGAATCTCCGGTAATTACGGGCTACTCGATCAAATCGCGGCGCTGCGATGGGTGCACGATAATATTGCCGCCTTCGGCGGCGACCCGGCAAACGTCACCGTATTCGGCCAATCTTCCGGTGCCATATCGATCAGCGCATTGGTCGCCTCGCCATTGGCCAAAGGTCTGTTCCAGAGGGCCATCGGCGAAAGCGGTGGCTTGTTCGAACCGGTGGAATTGGCGTCCGGATTCAATTTGCATGGTGCGGAAATCGAAGGCGAACAATATCTGCACGCGGCAGGCGCTCAATCTCTGCAGGCCCTGCGGCAAATGTCGTCCGACACGATATTGAAAACACCGTTCATCCCCCATTTCATCGTCGATGGGTATGCGCTGACCCGCCCGCCCTTCGACGCCTATGAACACCATACGGAAAACGACGTGGACTTACTCATCGGCTCGAATGCCGATGAAGGACAGCTATTTTTTTTCAACGACGATCTCACCGTCAAGAAGGTCGTCACCCGGGGCAACGTCGGCGAATTTCTGGCGCACGATTTTTCGACACCGGTGGTCTGGTTGATGGGTGCGGAATCCGGCGCCGACGATGCACAGGCCCGTGCCGGCGCGGCAGCATTCGAACGTGACATGAGATTCAGGTGGGATATGTGGACGTGGGCCGCAATGGCCACGAATAATGGCAAGAAGAACGTCTTCTATTATCAGTTCTCGCGCGCGCCGCCCTTCGATTCAAGTAGCCGCTACGCAGGTTTGGGTGCCACCCACGGGATGGAAATGCCGTATGTGTTCGAGCATTTGGACCCGTCGGCGGCTGCGTGGACGCCTCACGATCGCGAACTGTCCGCCGACATGGCTGCCTATTGGACCCGGTTCGCATCGTCCGGAAATCCCAATGGACCGGGTCTGCCGGGCTGGCCGGTGTTCGACCCTGCAGCGGGTGAGGCGATGGATTTCGGCGACCGCATCGCCGTCGAACCCATCGTGCATCCGGAGCGGCTGTCGCGAATCGGCCGGGTGTATGCCACCGCGCGGTTTGTGTTCCGCTATCGCTACCCTCTGTCGGTGATGCTTGCTGGCTTGGTGTTGTCGACGCTGGGTGCAATCATTCTCGGTCTGCTGCGATGGCGGCGGCGCCGGCTTCGGTAAACGGCGGCATACGACCGCGAGTTTGTTATGTAAACTTATTGATCCCGATGCGCGCGAATCCTGCACGCCTGACCTAGAAAAATCGACTGAGCCCCAAGCGTTTGAGGCCGCGCCGATAGGCTATCGAACTCGCATCTGCCGCGATGTGCATTTCCTCGGTTAGATCCAGGGGCAGGTGCACCGGCCGCTGCGACTCGACGATGCGCCGGTCTTCTTCGAAGATACGCAGATTGAACGCGTGGGCGTCCTCGACGGGTAGATGCTGGTCGAAGTTTCGTGCGATGGGTGCAAACAGCCGTGTCTTGCGCGCCGATACCGGTGAGGCGGAGTTCATGATGACCAAGCGCCCACCTTCGGGGAAATGTATCGTGAGGGTGGCCGTGAAAGGCAGGGATACTTCGAAATGTCGCAACCACTCAAAATCCGAGGGCGCGCGCCCGTCGACTCCGATCGGATAATTGCCAATGTTGCTGCGGTAATCGGCGTGAAAACCGTGCGCCGTCTCCTGGGTGACGTACTGCCCCACTTCAGCCTTGTCGGGGTCAGCGAATGTTGCGGTGTGTATCCAAGCGAAGTGCGCGACGTCGATGAACCCCTCCAGCTGACGGCCCGCGAATCCGCCAACGTCGAAGTGCGGACAAACGATCTGCTGAAAACCGGGATCGTCCCAATACGGCATCGGCGGAATAGCGGCCGCATCGCCGTCGGTCGGCGCCAAGCAGACCCAAATGAGTCCATAACGCTCGACCGCGGCATACGTCGTCAAGCGTAACTTCGCTGGGATCTTCTGCCCCGGGGCCGCCGGGATCCGATTGCACTGACCGGATGCGCCGTAGCGTAGTCCGTGGTAAGCGCAGATCACGCCATCCTCGTCATGCGTGCCGAGTGTCAGCGGCACTCCTCGATGGGGACACAGGTCGCGCGCGACGACCAACTCGCCGCGTACTCGGTAGGCAACCAAGGCTTCGTCCAGAAGCGTCGCCGAAAAGGGCGCTGCGCCGACTTCACTCGATTGCGCAATGGGATGCCAATAACGAGCCAGAATCTGCCAGGCGCCGGCATCGAAGCTACAAGGGCTGGGGAGCATCGCATTGGTGTTCATGCAACTACTGTACGGATGGAACGTGCTGCACGCCATTTCAGAGATTGCACCATACCGTTGCAAAAAAGAGCGCGGTCCGGTGTCAGGGTCGGGCCGGCACTCACGCCAAGTGTTTCATGGCGGCCGACAGTCGCTGGATGACCAAGATTGCCGCCCGCGACAACTGGCGCCGCGGCGCGACGCACAGCGCGAGCTCCAGTGGTTTCACGCTTTTTCCCTGTAGCGGCACGAAAGCCAGGCGACCGTCTTGGCAATCCGTCGCAACGTCGAGGAAGCTAAGAATGCCTATGCCGACGCCCGCGCGAATCATCGACTTCATCATCATCACGTTGTTGCAGCCGACCACATGGCTGGAGTCGACCTTGTGCTGCACGTAGAGCGCCTTCGCGCGATCGTGGACGATGAGCGGAGCCGCGGATATCAATTGCCGGTAGGCCAACGCAGTGCTCAATGAGATTCGGCTCTTCCCGGCCAAGGGGTGATCCACCGGAACGGCGATCCCAATCGGGATTTCCGCCAAAGCACGAATTTCCAACCCCGCATGTTCAACCGGTTCGAACAACAAACCGAAGTCCACCTCCGCGGCGCTAACCTGCTCGCCTACTTGCCGGTTCGGCAACACATCCAATTGGAATGTGAGCTGGGGAAACTCGCGGCACATATCCGCGATGGTCCGCACCACGATGCCTTCTCCGAG
This sequence comes from uncultured Acetobacteraceae bacterium, assembly GCA_964658135.1. GTDB lineage: Bacteria > Pseudomonadota > Gammaproteobacteria > Steroidobacterales > Steroidobacteraceae > Bog-1198. The sequence continues at coordinate 11,017 of CAZZXZ010000031.1, forward strand.
AGCCTCGATCACCGCAATTCTCAAATGGCCGCGCTTCAGGCCTTTGAGTTCGTCGATGCGCTCCAGAGTTCGGGAATATTCCTTGGTCCAGCGCCGCAGGTCGTGCAAGAACATCTCACCGACGGCGGTCAGCTTCAATCCCGTGGGCAATCTCTCGAACAGGGCGGCATCCAGCACCCGTTCCGCTTGCAGAATCTGCCGGTCGATCGCGGAAGCGGAAACGTGCAGGACTTCCGCCGCCTTTCGCAAACCACCCTGATGCGCAACTTCCAGGAAGTAGCTAGTGAAACGCGAAAAAGGAGACATGTTCTGGTGTTCTCATTTTTGCAACTATAGAACGCGAAAACTGTGATGGATGGCAACAGATCATACCTATAAAATCTTTTGCGGATTCGAATGACAAATCAAAAAGGGATGAAATGAACAAGGGCATTCATAAGCACTTTGGATTCGCTGCCGCGTTATGCATAGCCACCGCCGGCGGTCTCCAAGCAGAACCTGCGGGCACCGCACCAACCGGGGGCGCGTCGAGTGACAGCGATGCACTGGAAGAGGTCATCGTGAAAGGTGTCCTGCTCGAGGACCAAGTGAGTCCTCTGCAGCGTAAGGTCACATCGGTTTTCGGATTGGACTTGTCGGTGCTCGACACGCCTCGCGCCGTCACCGAAATAAACGCCGCCCAGATGCGGGACCAGTCAATCGTCGATGTGACCGACTTCGTGAAAATCGTTTCCAGCGCCTATACCAACGACCAGTTCGGAGGCGCCAATGTGCCGTTCCTGCGCGGCCAACAAGCTGAAGTTTTTCAAAATGGCATGCTGCGCACGCCGCGCTCGGACGGTCAACCCTTGAGCTTCAACTCGGTCGAGGGATTCGACGTCGTCAAAGGGCCGGCGAGCGTCGTCTACGGCCCGACCGGCAATGTCGGAGGCTACGTGAATCTCGTCACCAAGCGTCCGTCCTTCAGTGCCCAAAACGAGACCGTGACGCTCACCTATGGCGAATACAACACCCGAAAGGCGCAATTCGACGTCACCGGCCCCATCAGCAACGTGCTTGCCTACCGAGTGAGCTACGAATACATCCACTCGGACAGTTATTATCGCTTCGGTTATGACCATTCCTCCGACGTGTATGCCGCTTTGCGCTGGATACCGAGCGAGAAACTCACCGTGGATTTCAACACCGAGTTTTATCTCGCCCATTACACGGAAAACACCGGCATCAATCGCCCGACTCAGCAACTCATCGACGGTGGGCTCTATTATCAGGGAACCGGAGTCAGCCCCTACACCGGGCCGGGCCAGGATCCGCGCAACTTCCTTTCCGTGGTCAACGTGACAGGCGTGACGCAGATCAACCGAAGTTATCAACTCGTCGCGCCCGGCGACCACGATCAGGGCGCCAACTTCCAGGCCCAGCTGGACGTGAACTACAACATCAGCGACGCCATCTCGTTAGTGAACAAGGGCTACTTCGAAGACTATTCGCAGCAGCAATTGGAGTATGCGCAGCGCTACTTCAACGACATCAAGGAGTCCTACAATTTCGAAGACCGATTCGAGCTGCATGCCAATGTCGGTGGAAACCAGGCGATAGCGGGCATTGCGTATCGCTACATTCACGTTCTGGCCTATGGCGACTTTTACAATGAATTCCTGAACGCCACCGACATCACCACAAATCCGGCCAATTTCCCGATCAACACGAATCTTTCCGGCGTGGTTCAGGTGCCCGGCAATTCGACCTATTTTGCGACACCGGGTGCCACCTATGCCGGCGCAGCGGCGCTCGGCTACTCCAATTCGATCGCAAACACGCAAGATCAGACGTCGAATCAAGTCGGAGCCTTCATCCAAGACCTGTATCGCCTCACCGACCAGATCAGCATATTGGGCGGGGCACGTGTCGATCTGATTCATGAAAGCTTGACCGACCCGTTGCCGCCGCCGGGCTTTACCGCCGCGCACGCAACGGCCACGCAAGGCGAAACGGCCGCGGACCTCAGCATCACCTACAAGCCCCTGCCATGGCTCACCACCTACCTGACCGGCGACTACAACCAATCGCCCGTCACGACCAACGGTGGTGGTTTTGCGGCATTCACCGGCAATGGCATCAATGGCCAGGACTTCAGGGTCAAGAACTTTTTGTATGAAGGCGGTGCCAAGGCCGCATTACTCGACAACGCCCTGTTCCTCTCGACAGCCGGCTTCTTCCAAAAACGAGCCCAGACCGATCAATTCGAAGACATCGAACAGATCGACAGCTATGGATTCGAGTTCGAAGCCAATTATCAGCCCACCCGTAACTTCTCGGCGACCGCGGCCTACAGCTACTTGGATGCGCGCTTGCACGCCGGCGGAGGCTCCTTGTCGTTCACGGAAAACGTCTACGACGCCTTCGCGGCACCTTATGGCACCGGCGTCGGCAGCCCGAACTTCAACCCGTTGCCTGCCGGAGATTATCGTCTGCCGGCCGTTCCTTCTAACTTGTTCAGCGCCTTCGTCAAATACCGCACCGACCTCGGCATCGGCGCGAGCTCCGGCGTGGTCGTGACTGGCCCGATCGATACCTCCTATATCGGCAACGTACGAATTCCGACGCAATACACCTGGGATGCCAGTGTGTTTTACGAAGCGAGCAAGTGGAGCGTACGTGCCAATTTCTACAATATCACCAACCAAAAAAACTGGATTGCCGAAGCCGGCGCGCAGGGCAACGATTTGATCACCGCCGCCATGCCGTTCCATTACCAAGTCAGCGCTTCGTATCGCTTCTAGGAATCAATTGACCATGACCACATCGATACTTGCGGCGCGTTTGAGCGCGCTTCTGGCGGTCGCCGTCATCGCCGCCGCCGGCATCGCCGGCGCGTCGCCCGTTGATCCGGCAACCGGGGCCGCGGTCGCTCCCGTCGCGCCCGCCCCGCCGCCCGCGGGCGCAAGCGTGCCCACCGCTACGAAAGTCGTCCATCCGGTGGCGTTCAACGAGGAAACCAAGGCCCGCCAGTCCCTGGTGCAGGTCGCGCTCGCCAAGGAGCCGGCTGATCTCATCATTCGCGGCGCGAACGTGTTGAACGTATTCACCCTGATGTGGATGCCCGATACGGATATCGTGATCAAGGGCGAGCGTATTGCCTGGGTCGGCCCCAATGGTCAATGGAAGGGTCGGTCCGGCAAGATCGTCGATGCAAAGGGCCTCTATGCGGTTCCGGGCTTTGGCGAGTCGCACAAGCACATCGAAAGTTCGCTGCTGTCGCCGGAATATGAAGCAGCGTTGGTGATACCCATGGGCAACACATGGACCAGCGAGGGCTCGCACGAGTTCTCCAACGTGAGCGGCCCGCACAACGTCGAGTTCTGGCTGACACCTGCAAGGCACGGCAGCCCGCTCAAGATTTTCCCGGCGCTGGGTTCCGCCACTCCGCCCTCCGCCTTCGAAGTAGGCGGCGGCAACTATGCCTACCACGAGATTGCCGAAAACCTAAAGAGCAGCTTGGACGTCCAAGGGCTCGACGAGGTCATGGATTGGCCGGCGGTTTCCGTCCCGACCCACCCAGGCTACCAACGCATCTGGGAAGACATCCAAGCGACACGCGACAATCGTGGCGTCATCGACGGCCATGGGTCGGGCCTTCGCGATCAAGACCGCATCAATGCGTTCGCTGCCGTGGGACTCACCAGTGATCACGAAACCCGCGTCGCGGAGGAGGCGTGGTTGAAACTGCAAGCCGGCCTGTTCCTGCAATTACGTGACGACAACATCGAGAAGGCCGTGCCTTTGTTCGTAAAGAACGGCCTGAAAGTATGGGACAACGTCGCGCTCGTAACCGATGACCGTAACGTTGCCGACACGCTGAAGCAGGGCACCATGAATACCCATATCGCGCTGGCGATCAAGATGGGCGCACCGGTGGAAGCCGCTTATGCCATGGGCAGCCTTTACCCGGCGCGTCATGCGCACATGGACTCGCTCGTCGGATCCATTGCTCCCGGTCGGTATGCCGATGTCGTGCTTCTGAATTCGTTGAAGGACGTCGCAATCAAAGAAGTCTTTGCCAACGGTCAACTGGCCGCAAAGGATGGTAAGTACCTTCTACCGGTGCCAAAAATCAATTGGCCTTCGTGGGCAACCAATACCATCAACATCGGCCGTAAGCTGACCGCCAAGGATTTCGAGATCCGCGCGCCCGCCGGCAGGACGACGGTGACTGCGGCGATTCAGGCGCCGTTTTACACCGAGCCTGAGCAGAAAACCGCCATTCTCCCCGTCGTCGACGGCGTGGTGCAGCGCGACCCGGCACACGATATCGTGAAAGTCGCAATCGTTGACCGATACACGGGTAAAGCCAAACTCGGCAAGATGTTCTTTACGGAAATGGGCCCTAAGACGCCGAATTCCGCCGTCGCCACGTCCGTATCGCACGATCTGCACAACATCACGGTCATCGGGTCGAGCGACGAAGCCATGGCGGTTGCCGTCAATCGAATCAGCGAGATCAACGGAGGCTTGGTTCTTGTAAAAGACGGCAAAGTCACCGCCGACATGCGCCTCGAAATCGGCGGTCTGATGACCAGCCGTCCGGTCGCCGATGCCGCCGCCAGCATGGAGAACTTGTACAACAAGGGCGACGAATTGGAATGGATCGGTAGTCCGGGCTTCCCGCGTCGAGTGCTGTTTGCCATGATCACCTGCAGTCCGTTCACGTGGCGACTGGTCGTCCCGTATCCGGGCAATCCGTCGGGGCTCGTACTGCTGCAAACCGGTGAGACCAAGCCGATCGTCTGGTAAAGGCAGTCGCATCGATGCGCAAGCGCATTGCTTGGGCGCTGGCTCTTATGACGTGGGCCTCGCTCGCCGAAGCCCACACCATGACGCTCACGGAAGTCACCGTTACCTTCGCAACCCCCGGCACCGTCGACGTCAAGATGGGCGTCGATCTGACTCAGATATTAGGGTCGCCCGACCGCTACTTTGCATTCGTCGCCGAATCTGAAGCTGCGCAACGGCAGCAAGTCGGCAAGATATTGCCAATCGTGCTCGACGGTCTCCAGATCCGCATAGGCCCGACCGCGCTGCAGCTCCAGTTGCAGCAGTTCTCGACCGCCACCGCCAACAAAACACTGATCCTCGACAGCCAAATGAGCACGCTGACAACTTTTCGCTTCACGGCGCCGTTGCCTGCGTCGCATGAACCGATGAAACTCGGCGCGCCGATCGACTACCCGGTGGTCTACACGGTGCAGGTTCCCTCGGCAGGGGTTTCCATGACACGGTGGCTGGAGGACGGCGCGCACGAGAGCGAGCCATATGAGTGGTTCGCCAAAGCACCACAGGGACAAAGGTCCATGAGCACGGTGCCCTCGCGGCAAGAGGCGGCCGCTCCCGAGTCGCTGCCCTGGCAACAGCAAGCCGCACTGTACTTGCGCCTAGGGTTCCGCCACATCGTGCCGGAGGGTGCAGATCACATCCTGTTCGTGCTTGGATTGTTTTTTTTAGGCGTTACCTGGCGCAAGTTGCTGTCCCAAACGAGCGTCTTCACGATTGCGCATGCGACTACTTTATTTTTGTCTACTTACGGCATTTTCAGCCTACCGAGTCGCTACGTCGAACCCGCCATCGCGCTGTCGATCGCATGGATTGCCATGGAAAACGTGTTAAGGCCACGCCTTGGGGCATCTCGTTTGGCGGTGGTTTTCGGCTTTGGACTGGTACATGGTCTGGGCTTCGCCAGCAGCTTAAGCGACATCCCGTTTCCCAAGCACGACTTTCTATTCGCGCTGCTGGGATTCAACGTCGGCGTCGATCTCGGCCAGTTGTTCGTGATGGCGGTGGCATTCCTGCTGGTCGGGTGGTTTCGCCATGAAGCATGGTTCCGGCAGCGAATCGCCATTCCCGCATCATTGACCATCGCGGTCATTGGGCTGCTGTGGGCAACTCAGCGCGTCATTTTTTACCGCACGCACGCCTGAGGCGCGATAGCGCAGATAAAAGGGCTCCCTCAACGCCGTTGCAGGATAAAACTCATCGTGGCAAAGGACGGCGGCTGCTGACAAATGCTGATGCGACCGACACATCGAAGCGATACCCGTCAATATTTACACCATTTTTACTAATCGAGGGCCAGACTTCCGCCGACGTAAGCGCGCCAGAGTCGGTGCGACGATGAGGTGAGGCGTGGATTTCGTATTTCTGGCGGGTGCGGTGTTATTGGTGTCGGCAACGCTCGCGCTCGTGCGAGGCTGTGCCGCCTTGGAGTCGAGGAAATGACCGTGGCGTACGTCGTCAGCGGCGTCATTGCATTGGCCCTCTTGGTGTATCTGGTGGGCGCCCTCATTCGCGCGGAAGACCTCTGATGACCTCACGAGCTTGGTACATGCTGATCCTCTTCATGGTGGTGCTCGTCGCGCTGGCCTATCCGCTGGCGATTTACATCGCGCGCATCGCGGCGGGTACGCCGCTCAAGGGCGTGGTCGGTAAATTCGAGCGAGTGCTTTACCGGATGTCGGGAGTCGAGCCGGCGGACGACATGCCGTGGACCCGTTATGCCGTCGCGACGCTGCTCTTCAACTTTATGGGCGTGCTGACGGTGTACGGCATACAGCGGGTGCAGTTGTGGCTGCCGGGAAATCCGCAGCAGCTCGCCAACATCACGGCCGACTCCGCCTTCAACACGGCCGTGAGCTTCGTGACGAATACCAACTGGCAGGGCTACTCGGGCGAAGCTTCGATGAGCTACTTTACCCAGATGGTCGCGCTCGCGGTACAAAACTTCTTTTCCGCGGCCACCGGCATGGCAATCGCCTTCGCGCTGATCCGCGGATTTGCGAGGCGCTCCGCTCAAGGCATCGGCAACTTCTGGGTGGACATGACGCGTAGTACGCTCTATGTGTTGTTGCCTTTGTCGCTGATCCTGGCGGTGGTGTTCCTCTCGCAAGGCGTGATTCAAAATTTCGACTCCTACAAGGACGTCGATACGATCGAGAGCCTGACGTATGCCAATCCGAAAGTAGATGCCGCCGGGACGCCGCTCAAAGACGCGCAGGGCAACCCCATTACCGAATCGGCGACCACGCATACCCAGACTCTCGCCATGGGTCCGGTCGCCTCGCAAGAAGCCATCAAGATGATTGGCACGAACGGCGGCGGCTTCTTCAACGCAAATTCGGCCCATCCTTACGAGAACCCGACCCCGCTCACGAACTTCGTGCAGATGATCTCTATGTTCTTGATTCCGGCGGCGCTGTGTTTCGTCTTCGGTCGGATGGTGGGCGACACGCGGCAGGGATGGGCGGTATTCGGGGCGATGACGGTGATCTTCGTCGTCATGGCGGTGGTCGCGATGTGGGCCGAGCAGCAAGGCAACCCGGCAATCGCGGGATTGGGTGTCGATCAGACCCATACGGTGTTGCAGGCCGGCGGCAATATGGAGGGCAAAGAGGCCCGCTTCGGCATCGTCGCCTCCACACTGTTCGCAACGATCACGACCGCGGCTTCTTGTGGCGCGGTAAATGCCATGCACGATTCGTTCACACCGCTGGGCGGCTTGGTACCGATGTGGCTCATTCAACTCGGCGAAGTGGTGTTCGGCGGCGTCGGCTCCGGACTCTACGGCATGTTGATATTTGCCATCATGGCGGTATTCATCGCCGGACTCATGATCGGCCGCACGCCGGAGTACATCGGCAAGAAAATCGAATCGTTCGAAATGAAGATGACGGCCATCGTCATCCTGGTGACGCCGTGCCTGGTACTGGTCGGCAGTGCGGTTGCCGTCATGGCGGAACAGGGGAAGCTCGGAATTCTGAATCCGGGGGCCCACGGGTTTTCGGAGATTCTGTACGCGCTGTCCTCGACCGCCAACAACAACGGCAGCGCGTTCGCCGGGTTGTCCGCCAACACGCCGTTTTACAATTCGTTGCTGGGAATCGTCATGTGGTTCGGCCGGTTCGCGTTCATCGTGCCCGTGCTGGCGATCGCAGGGTCGCTGGCAAAGAAAAAGCGCATCGAAGCGACGGCCGGCACACTGCCCACCCACGGCCCGTTATTCGTCGCCTTGCTGGTCGGCACCGTGGTGCTGGTGGGCGCCCTGACCTATGTTCCTGCGCTCGCGCTCGGTCCGGTGATCGAGCAATTGCAGCTGCACGCGATTCATTGAGGATTTAAACCGTGGCTCGTCAGTCGTTGACTCTGTTCGATTCTGCCTTGTTGGGGCCGGCGATCGCGGACTCGTTCCGTAAGCTGTCGCCCAAAGTGCAAGTGCGCAACCCCGTCATGTTCGTCGTCTACATCGGCAGCATCTTGACCACGGCATTGTTCCTGCAGGCGACTCGCGATCAAGGTGAGGCGCCGACAGGGTTCATCCTGGCCATAGCCGCGTGGCTGTGGTTCACGGTGTTGTTCGCGAACTTCGCCGAAGCCCTGGCCGAAGGCCGCAGTAAAGCGCAGGCCGCATCGTTACGCGGGTTGAAACAATCGATCAGCGCCAAGAAACTCGCGGTGCCGAAGTATGGCAGTGCCTGGGTTGAAACGCCGGCCCCCGAACTACGTAAAGGCGACTACTTCCTGGTCGAAGTGGGAAGTGTCATCCCGGCCGACGGCGACGTGGTGGAAGGCGTTGCGACGGTGGATGAAAGCGCGATCACCGGCGAATCGGCACCCGTCGTGCGCGAATCAGGCGGCGACTTTTCTGCGGTGACGGGCGGCACGCGGGTGTTGTCGGATTGGTTGATCGTGCGGGTCGCGGTGAATCCGGGCGAGGCCTTCATCGATCGCATGATCGCCATGGTGGAGGGCGCCAAGCGGCAGAAAACACCGAACGAGATCGCGCTGTCGATTCTACTCATCGCGCTGACGCTGGTGTTTCTGTTGGCTACCGCCACCTTGCTGCCGTTCTCGCTGTTCAGCGTCGCGGTTGCCAAAGAGGGTGCGCCGGTGACCATCACGGTGCTGGTCGCACTGTTGGTCTGTCTCATACCGACCACCATCGGCGGGCTTCTATCGGCGATCGGGGTCGCCGGAATGAGTCGCATGATGGCGGCCAATGTCATTGCGACGTCTGGGCGAGCCGTCGAAGCGGCGGGTGATGTCGACGTCTTGTTGCTGGATAAGACGGGCACCATCACCCTGGGCAATCGGCAGGCTGCGGCGTTCATTCCCGCCGAAGGGGTCACTGAGCAGCAACTCGCCGATTCTGCGCAATTGAGTTCGTTGGCCGACGAGACGCCGGAGGGGCGCAGCATCGTGGTCTTGGCGAAACAGCGCTTCAATATTCGCGAACGCAACATGGGCGAACTGGCGGCGGTCTTCGTGCCCTTCACGGCACAGACACGCATGAGTGGAGTCGACATCGGCGCGCGCGAGGTGCGCAAAGGCGCTGCGGTCGCGGTTCGTCAGTACATCGAAGCGAAAGGTTTCCTGTTTCCCGAGCGAGTGTCGCAGGCGGTCGACGAAGTGTCGCGCAAGGGCAGCACGCCCTTGGTGGTCACGGACGGCGGTCATGTTTTGGGGGTCGTCGAACTGAAGGACATCGTGAAGGGCGGCATCAAGGAGCGTTTCGGCGAGCTACGGCAAATGGGTATCCGCACGGTGATGATCACAGGCGACAATCGGTTGACCGCCGCCGCGATCGCGGCGGAGGCGGGCGTGGACGATTTCCTGGCGGAGGCGACACCGGAGGCGAAGCTCAAACTCATCCGGCAATACCAAACCGAGGGTCGCCTCGTCGCCATGACCGGCGACGGCACGAACGATGCCCCCGCGCTGGCGCAGGCCGATGTGGCGGTGGCCATGAATTCGGGCACTCAGGCCGCAAAAGAGGCCGGCAACATGGTCGATCTGGATTCGAATCCGACCAAACTCATCGAGATCGTCGAAGTGGGCAAGCAGTTGCTCATCACGCGCGGCTCGCTGACCACCTTCTCCATCGCCAACGATGTGGCAAAGTACTTCGCGATCATTCCAGCCGCCTTCGCGACCACTTACCCGCAATTGGCGGCCCTCGATATCATGCGCCTGACCAGTCCCAACTCGGCCATCCTGTCGGCGGTCATTTTCAACGCGCTGGTCATCGTTGCGTTGATTCCGCTGGCGTTGAAGGGCGTGAAGTACCGGGCGCTGGGCGCGGCGGCCTTGTTACGCCGCAACCTGTTGATCTACGGGTTGGGGGGTATCGCGGTACCCTTCGTCGGCATCAAGATCATCGATATGACATTGACCGTCCTGCGACTGGTCTGACGGAGACATTGAAATGACTGCCTTATTGCGTCCGGTGATCGTGCTGTTCGTCCTGTTGACCGCGCTGACCGGCCTGGTCTATCCCTTGCTGGTCACCGGGATTGGACGCCTGGCGTTTTCTCAGCAGGCGTCGGGAAGCCTGGTGTCGCGAGACCAGAAGATCGTGGGCTCGGCGCTGATCGGTCAGTCGTTCCAGGAACCGCAGTATTTTTGGGGGCGCTTGTCCGCCACGTCGCCGATGCCGAACAACGGCAGCTCTTCGGGCGGGTCCAATTTTGGGCCGACCAATCCGGCCCTGCTGGATGCCGTCAAGGCGCGACTCGACCAACTCAAAGCGGTCGATCCCGGTAACACGCTGCCCATCCCGGTCGACTTGGTGACCGCGTCCGCCAGCGGACTCGATCCCGACATCAGTCCGGCAGCCGCTCTGTATCAGGTGACGCGCGTGGCACGGACGCGCCACCTCGACACGACATCGCTGCGCTCACTGGTGCTCGCCCAAGTGCAGGGCCCCCAGTGGGGCGTTTTCGGCGAGGCGCGGGTGAATGTCTTGTTGCTAAACCTCGCACTCGATCGCCTTCGATAAAACGCATGGCCGCTTTTAGCGAGCAGCGCCCCGATCCGGATGTCTTGCTCGCCAAGGTCCAGAGCCAAGAGGCTTTGGAAAAACGCGGTAAGCTACGCATCTATTTTGGTTCTTCGGCAGGCGTCGGCAAGACCTACGCCATGTTGGAGGCGGCCCGCAAACTGCTCGCCGAGGGGCGCGACGTGCTGGTCGGCGTCATCGAAACTCACGGCAGGGTGGAGACCGCCGCACGACTGGAAGGCCTCACCGTCATCCCTCCCAAGCTCGTCGGGTATCGGGATCGGCAGCTCACCGAATTCGACCTCGACGCCGCCTTGCTGCGCCACCCGGCGCTGATTCTGATCGACGAGTTGGCGCATTCGAACGTCCAGGGCATGCGCCATCCGAAGCGTTGGCAGGACGTCAACGAACTTTTGGCGGCGGGCATCGACGTCTTCTCGACACTCAACGTTCAACATCTGGAAAGCTTGAACGACGTGGTCGGTGGCATCACTAACGTGCGCGTCTGGGAGACCGTACCGGACACCGTGTTCGACGAGGCGGACGAAGTCGTGCTGGTCGACATCACCGCCGACGAATTGCTCGCGCGCTTGAAATCGGGCAAGGTTTACGTGACGCAACAAGCCGAGCAGGCGGCGAGCAATTTCTTTCGCCGTGGGAATTTGATGGCACTGCGCGAGCTTGCGCTGCGCCGCACGGCCGATCGCGTCGAGGGCGATGTCCAAGCCTACCGGGCGGACAACTCGATCGAATCGGTGTGGAAGACGGCGAACGCGTTGTTGACCTGTGTGGGTCCGAATGCGGGCGCCGAACGCGTGGTTCGTGCGGCGGCACGTTTGGCAACCCAGTTGGGCGCCGATTGGCATGCCATCTACGTCGAAACGCCGACCTTGCAGCGCTTGCCGGCCGTGCGTCGCGAGAGAATCTTGGCGACCTTGAGCCTGGCGGAAGAATTGGGCGCCACCACGGCGGTCATCGCCCACGCGCAGGTGGCCGACAGCGTCATCGGCTACGCGCGCGATCACAATTTGTCCAAGTTGGTGATTGGCCGCGACCCGGCCAGACGCTTGTGGCCGTGGCAGCGGTCGAGCGGACAAAAGTTCGCCATGCTGGCGCCGGACATCGATCTGGTGGAAATCGGCCGAACACCGAATGCCGAGCAAGAGGGCATTTCTGGTAAATGGCTGGCGGCACGTGCGGCTCGCGGCACGGACACGAGCGAGCGCCGCCGCAGCAAGCGGCTGCGCTATGTCTGGGCCACGCTGAGCTGTATCGCGGTGTCCGGCGTCACGCTGCCGCTCGCACCGCATTTCGATCGTTCGAACATCGTCGCCCTATTCATTCTGACGGTGGTCTTGGTGGGGGTGAAACTCGGCCGCGGGCCGGCGGCGTTGTCGGCGGTTTTGAGCGTGTGTGCGTTCGATTTCTTTTTCGTTCCGCCGCGTTTCTCGTTTGCCGTGAGCGACGTACAGTACCTGCTGACGTTCTTCGTGATGTTGGCTGTCGGGCTCATCACGGGACAGTTGACGGCGGGTCTGCGTTTCCAGGCGCGGGTGGCGTCGCACCGCGAAGAACGCGCCGGCTCGCTCTATCAGATAGCGCGCGACCTGTCGGGCGCGATGCAAATCGATCAAGTCGTCAAGATCAGCGCTGAATCGGTGGAGCGTACCTTTCGCGCCAGCGCCACGGTGCTGCTGCCAGGCCGCAGCGGAGAACTGATTTTGACGCCCTTGAAAGATCAGGCCGCCTTGCCGGTGGACATCGCAATTGCCCAGTGGGCCTTCGACAAAACTCAGCCCGCGGGCTTCGGCACCGATACGCTGCCGGGCAGCGACGTCCTCTACTTACCTTTGCGAGCGCCCACGAACGCGCGCGGCGTACTGGCCATCAAAGCGCTCAATCGACGCTTGTTGCGCATCCCCGAGCAGCGCCAGCTGCTCGACACCTTCGCCGCCCTGATTGCCATCGCGCTCGAGCGCGTACATTACGTCGACGTCGCGCAGAATGCGTTGGTGAGCATGGAGTCGGAACGCTTGCGCAATTCGTTGCTCGCCGCGCTCTCGCACGACCTGCGCACACCGCTGACGGTGCTGATCGGTCTGGGCGACGTGCTGGCATCGAGCAAACCGCCGCTGTCCGCCACGCAGCATGAGGTCGCCGAAGCGATCCAGGACGAGGCGAGGCGCATGAGCGCCTTGGTCACCAATCTGTTGGACATGGCGCGCATAGAAAGCGGTGAAGTCACCCTGCATCTGGAATGGCAGCCGTTCGAGGAAGTGGTTGGCGCGGCGATCAACGCCACGCAGGGGATTTTGAAAGGTCACACGGTGCAGGTCATGTTGCCCGAAGGACTGCCCATGGTGCGTTTCGATGCGGTGCTCATCGAGCGAGTTCTGGCGAACCTTCTCGAGAATGCCGCGAAATACACTCAGCCCGGCACGGTGGTGACCTTGTCGGCCGAAGTGGTGGCGGATCGACTGAGCGTTTCGGTCGCCGACAACGGTCCGGGACTGCCGGCCGGGCGCGAGGAGGCCGTGTTTCAAAAATTCACGCGCGGCTCGCGCGAGTCGGCAACGCCCGGCGTGGGCTTGGGCCTGGCTATTTGCCGTGCCATCGTCGAGGCGCATCATGGCCGCATCACGGGCAGAAACAGAAGCGGCGGCGGGGCGGTGCTGACGTTCACGCTACCGCTCGGTACACCGCCGGTGACCGATCTCGAAGAGGACGCGGCCGCGAAGCCGGCTTAGGGCCGGGATCAGCTAGACGGACAGTTCGTCGACTTCGGTAGCGCTGAGCGCGCGCCACCGACCCTTGGCCAGCGTGCCCAACGCGAGCGTACCGACGGCGACGCGCACGAGCCGCAGCACACGCACGTCGAGAGCGGTCAGCAATCGGCGAATTTGGCGGTTGCGTCCTTCGTCGAGCACGATTTCCAGCCACGCGTGCTTGTCGCCCGTGCGCAAACAGCGCACGCGCTTCGCTCGCAGAATTTCGCCGTCGGACTCGACGCCGTGTACCAGGTTGGTCAACCAGGCCGCGTCGGGTCTGCGGTCGATGTGCACGTGGTAAGTTTTGTCAGGTCCCGAAGTCGGGCTGCCGATGCGGGCGGCCCATGCCGGATCGTTGGTGAACAACAAAAGTCCTTCGCTCGCCTTGTCGAGCCGACCGATCGGCGCAAGCCAGGGTAGAGCGGCGTCGGCAAGACATCGGTAGACGGTCTCGCGCCCGCGTTCATCTTGCGTGGTGGTGACGAGGCCGCGCGGTTTATTCAGCATGATGACCATGCGCGCCGTCGCTGCAACAAGACCACCATCCAACTCGATGCGGTCGACACCCATGCGGATGGGAAATTCTGGATCGGCGACGAGCTTGCCGTTGACGCGAACCCGCCCCGCCTGAACCCAGCGGGCGGCCTGGGTGCGCGAGCCCATGCCGAGCTTCGAGAGGGCGCGAGCCACGCCATGACGGGGCGGATCGAATGTCGGCACTGAATGGCACGTCGCTGGGATGGGGAAACTGTTCTATAGTCTAGTGAAATGCGAGGGAAAGCGGCATGGCAAAGCGTATTCGGACGTGCGCTCGGCGATTCACGATCTCGGCTCTTGGCGTCATGGCGTCGGCGAGCAGCGTCGGCGCCAAATGTACGCTCGGGCAAATCGCCGCGTTACCGGTGACCATGGTCGACATGAAGCCCATGGTCATGGCGAAGATCAATGGCGCGGACGCCGCGTTCGCCGCGGACAGCGGTGCATTTTTCAGCATGATCACGCCGGCGAGCGCGGCGCAGTATAAATTAAAAACGTATGCGGCTCCGTGGGGCTTGGTGGTCAACGGGTTGGGCGGCGCCGCGAACGTTTCCGCGGCCATGGTCAAGGAATTCACGCTGGCGGGTGTGCCCATCACCAACATAGAATTCTTGGTGGGTGGCGGTGAGGCGGGCGGCGGGAGCGCCGGCTTGCTGGGACAAAACGTGTTTCACATCGGCGATGTCGAATACGATCTCGGCCATGGAATGATCCGCCTCATCCGAGAAGACGGTTGCAGCTCGGCGAATTTGGCCTACTGGGTCACCGCCGATGCGCCGCAGGCCGTCTCCTCGATCGACATTCAATCGACTACCGCTCTGGCGCCGCACACCACGGCTACGGCCTACGTCAACGGTGCGAAAGTTCGCGTGATGTTCGACACCGGAGCTTATGCGTCGTCGTTATCGGTGCGTGCGGCGAGCCGCGCGGGGATCCCGGTCGATGCGTCCGGAGTCATTTATGCCGGATATTCCCGCGGCATCGGTCCGGAGCAGGTCAAAACATGGATCGCGCCCGTAGCCAGCTTCAAACTCGGCGACGAGGAAATCAAAAACACGCGTCTGCGCATCAGCGAGTCGACGCCCGGTAGCGCCGATATGCTGCTCGGTGCCGATTTCTTTTTGTCCCATCGGGTTTTCGTCTCGACCCGGCAGAACAAGCTTTTTTTCACCTACAACGGGGGTCGTGTGTTCAATTTGGCGGCGTCGGCGCAGACGTCGGCGTCGGCTCAGGCTGCAGGACCGATACCCATGGCGCCGTCCGACGAACCCAAGGACGCGGCCGAGTTCGGCCGCCGCGGCAGCGCTTATGCCGCTCGTCGGGACTTTACGCAGGCACTCGCCGATCTGACCCGCGCGTGCGAACTCGCTCCCGAAGAGCCCGATTATCTGTACGAGCGGGGTCTCGTTCATCAGCAAAAGCAGGAAGCCACGTTGGCCCTGGCCGATTTCGATGCGGCGTTGAAACTGAAATCCGACCACGTGCCCGCTCTCATGGCGCGCGCGGAACTGCTCATCGCAGGCAAGCAGGTGGAGCGCGGCGTCGACGATTTGAATGCGGCGGATCGCGCGGCGAGCCGCGAAGCCGACGTCAGGCTGCAAATGGCGGCCGTCTACGCGCGCGCCAATCTTCTGCCGCAGGCGCTGAATCAGTTGAATGCTTGGATCGCGTCGCACGGCGCGGATTCGCGGATGGTGCAGGCGTCGATCGAGCGCTGCCAGATCAGGGCGGAACTGGGTCAGGAATTAGACAAGGCGTTGGAGGATTGCGATACCGCGTTCAAACGCTCCAACAAGAAAGACCCACGGAGAATGGCGGCGTTGAGGTTCCGCGCCCTGGTACGTTTGCGGCTGGGCGATAACGACAAAGCGATCAGCGACTACGATACCGTGCTTCGCGATCGTCCCCAAGATTCGTGGGCACTCTATGGCAGAGGCATCGCTAAACTTAGGCGCGGCAACTCAGCGGGCGGTCGTGCCGATATGTCCGCAGCGACGACGCTCTCTCCGCGGATCGCCGACACGTTCACGAAAATCGGGATTGCCGATACATTGCCGCCCCGGCAATAGCCGCACCGTCAGCTTACTCCTACAGCGTCTTCCCGAGGCCACCGCTAACGAATTCGGGAACCGCCGCTAGTATCGACGCAGGTTCGTTCTTCATTTACACAGGGTTACACATGATGAAAATTTGCGCTTCCTACCTTGCCTTCGGTGCTTCGGTCGCTGTTTCGTTGACCGCGCTCGCGCAGGCTGCTCCCATGTCGAATGATGCGGTTTTCGTCGGCAAGGTGTCGCAGGGCGGGGCGTACGAAGTCGAAGCGAGCAAGCTTGCCATGCAGCACGCCAGCGCCGCCGACGTCAAAGACTTGGCGACTGCCGAGGTGCACGATCACGAACTCGTGAATGCGAACCTGAAGAAACTGGCGGATGCCGCCAGCATTCCCGTGGCACCGGATTTGAATGCGACGTTTGAGCAGCGACTGGCGAAGCTCAAAGCGGTTTCGGACGCCGATTTCGACAAAGCTTATATCGCGGATATGAAGAGCATTCACGACAAGGACGAGAAGCTGTTTGCGAAGGAGGCGATGGACGGATCCGCCAGCTTCAAGCCCTTCGCCCATGAAACCGATCTGATCGTAAAGCGGCACATCGGCGCGCTGCACGGCTGATGTCGGCCGCGCAGGCGGCTCGAGCCGTCGAGGACGTCAGCCTTACAAGAGCTCTGCTGTACCAGTCGACGTCTTTCGGGGGATTTCCGGTAGGATCGTATTCGCCCACTTGGCCGTTATCGAACGACTCGCCGGTCAGGCACAAAATGAATGCCCAGTGACTGACCAGTAGAGTCGTGGCGCCATCGGTACGTCCGGCCATCAGCGTGCGAAATTCGGTAGCGCGACTGATGGTCTGCTCGGCCGATTCATGGCCGTCGTTCCACCACCGATGCGGAAGGTGTGCGAATGCATGGTGCGGAAACCGCTCCGCCAATACGCCGGGAGGACTTCCGATATCGCAAACATAGGCCGCACGTTCGCGGACCTCATGCATGACATCGACGACCACGTTCCTGCCCTCCAGAAAAGGCTGAGCGGTTTGTAGCGCGCGGGTGAACGGGGACACGATGACGCGGGTGAGCGGTACGCCCGCGAGCCGATACGCCGCCGCAGCCGCTTGGTCCTTCCCGAGCGGCGTCAGTTCGGGATCTTCAATTTTTGGGTCGATGCGATTCTTGCTGAAATGCAGGTTGAAATAACTTTGGCCGTGGCGAATCAAGAACATCGACGATTCCTCGAACTTTGCGATCCGAAGAATAACAGGTCCCGAACGCACTCTTGCGACCACCCGGCCGGAGTACCCGCGCGATTTCGCCGACGGCTGATCCGTGAGTTGATCCGTGAGTAAAGGGCAGCCCGAAGGGTGTAAAAAACCTGTGTTAAGCGTTATCTTAGGATCGTAGGGACACGCAAGAGGGTAATATGCGGCCAGGAACCCCGCGGCGAGCAGTTTCGACGCTCTCGACATTGACACTGAGGCCTTACCGTTACAAAATACACGGCTCATTTTGAGGAGGGGTACCCAAGCGGCCAACGGGGGCAGACTGTAAATCTGCTGGCTTATGCCTTCGTAGGTTCGAATCCTACCCCCTCCACCATTGGGTGAGGGTTGGTACGCCCGTAGGAGGCCATTGGCTTGGATTATGTGCGGGTGTAGTTCAATGGTAGAACGTCAGCCTTCCAAGCTGATCACGTGGGTTCGATTCCCATCACCCGCTCCATGTGGATGCGGCCCACGTAGCTCAGTTGGTAGAGCACGTCCTTGGTAAGGACGAGGTCAACGGTTCGATCCCGTTCGTGGGCTCCAGTTTT
>CAZZXZ010000032.1:0-27487 GCA_964658135.1 uncultured Acetobacteraceae bacterium
GACCAGAGACGGCCGCTGCGTCGCGAGCCAACGGGCCGTATGCGCAAAATCCGCGGCGAGGCGGCCGACCTCGCCGCGGCGGCTGCCCGGCAGCAAGGCGACGATCTGGGCGTCCGGGTGTAAATTCAATTCTGCGCGCGCGGCATCGCGATCGACGTGTAACGGGATGGCATCGGCCAGCGGGTGTCCGACGAACTCCGCGGCGACGCCCTGACTGCGGTAGAAGCCCTTCTCGAAAGGCAACAGACACAGAATCAGGTCCACCGACTCGTGAATGCGCCGCACCCGCTTCTGACGCCAGGCCCAAACCTGCGGGCTCACATATTGCACCGTCGGAATGCCTGCGCCACGCAAGTCGCGTGCCAGGCGAAGATTGAACTCAGGCGAGTCGATGCCGACGAATACGTCGGGCCGCGCCTGCAGAAATTCCCGGCGCACCCGAGCCCGCAGCCGCAGCAGACGCGGCAGATCGCGCAAAATCTCGAACAGTCCCATGACCGCGAGGGATTCGGCCGGTTCCCAGACCACACAGCCCGCTGCCTGCATTTTCGGCCCGGCGATGCCGAAGAACTGCGCTTCCGGAGACAGCCGGCGCAGGGCATGAATCAAACCGGCGCCCAGCGTGTCGCCGGACGCTTCCCCCGCCACCAGACCCACCCGCAGCGGCCGCATGGGTCAGCGGACGATGCTGCGCGAGCTGCGTTTGATAAAAGCGACGAAGGGGCGGATTTCGGGTTGCTCGACGGCGGCGGTGTCGAGCCGCTCGAGCGCCGTCTTCAGCTTGAGCCCCGACCGGTACAGCGTGCGGTACGCGCGACGCACGTTGAGCACCTGCGCCTCGGTGAACCCGCGCCGCTTCAGGCCGACGGCATTGACGCTGTGCGGCTGCGCCGGTTGTCCCACGGCCATGATGTACGGCGGTACGTCCCGCGTCACGGCGGCATTGTTCGCGATGAAACAATACGCCCCCACCCGGGTGAATTGATGCACCGCCGAGAGTCCTCCCAGGATGGCGAAATCACCGATCTCGACATGGCCACCCAAGGTGGCCACGTTCGACAATACGATTTGATTACCCAGCTGACAGTCGTGCGCGACGTGCGAATAAGCCATCAATAAATTATCGTCGCCGATGCGTGTCACGCCGGCGCCTTGCAGGGTGCCTCGATTGACGGTGACGAACTCGCGGATCACATTGCGATCGCCGATCTCGAGGCGTGTCGGCTCACCGAGATATTTCTTGTCCTGAGGTGCGTCGCCCAAGGAAGCGAATTGAAAAATCTTGTTGCCTGTGCCGATGCGGGTCGGACCGTTGATGACCACGTGCGGTCCGATCCACGTTCCGGCGCCGATGACCACGTGCGGTCCGATGACGCTGAAGGGACCCACCTCGGCGTCGGCCGCGATGTCCGCCTGCGGTGACACCACCGCGCGCGAGTCGATCATCCCGGCGCTCCGCCTTTCGCGGGTTGCACCTTGGTTTCCGGCGCGACCATGATTTCGGCACAAGCCACTTCTTTGCCGTCGACTTCCGCGACGCCTTGAAACTTCCAGATCCCCTTGAACGAACGCATCAGCGTCACTTTCAACATCAATTGATCGCCGGGCTCGACGGGTTTGCGAAACCGCGCCTTGTCGATGGCGACGAAATAGAAACGGGTATTCTTGTCGGGCACGATGCCGACGGTGCGGAAGGCGAGAATGCCGGCGGCTTGGGCGAGAGCTTCGATGATGAGCACGCCGGGCATGACGGGACGGTGCGGAAAATGTCCTTGGAAAAACGGCTCGTTGAACGTCACGTTCTTCAGAGCATGCACATACTTCCCCGCCTCGCAGGCCACCACCCGGTCCACCAGCAAGAAAGGATAGCGGTGCGGCAGCTGCTGCATGATCGCTTCGATATCCATGGTCCCCGGTTCTTCCATCATCGTTCCTTTTTGCCGAATCGTCTCAAATGCGCCACCATTCGCCGCCACGCGCGGGTCTCTACCGTGGGCATGCCGCTCGAATAAGACCCTGCGTGCCGTATCGAGGCGCTGACCAAGCTGCACCCGGTGATGGACACGTCGTCCGCAATCGTCAGATGCCCCGCAAATCCCACCATGCCACCGATCATGCACCGCGCGCCGATGGTCGTACTGCCGGAAATGCCCGTGCACGCGGCAATGGCGGTATGCGCGCCGATCACCACGTTGTGACCCACCTGGATCTGATTATCCAACTTCACGCCGTCCTCTATCACCGTGTCGTCGATGGCGCCCCGATCGACGGTGGTGTTGGCGCCGATTTCGACGTCATCCCCAATGCGCACACTGCCCACCTGCGGTACCTTCACCCAGGCGCCCGCTTCCGGTGCGAAGCCAAAACCATCGGCACCGAGGACTGCGCCGGCGTGGATCAGGCATCGTCGACCAATATGCACCGCACGATACAGCGTGACGCGCGGCATCAGCTCGGTGTCGGCGCCGATCCGCACGTCGGCAAGCAGCACACAGCCCGCTCCCACCTGTACCCGCTCGCCGATTTCGACACCCGATTCGATGACGCAAAATGGACCCACCGATGCCGATGCCGCGAGACGCGCACCAGCCGAAACCACTGCGGTGGGATGCACCCCCGGAGCCACGGGCGTCAGCGGATGCAACAACGTTGCGATGTGCGCAAACGTCGCATGAGGATTCGCGCTGATCAACGCAGCTCCCGGACATGCGTCCGCGTCGCTGTCCGACACCACGACCGCCGTGGCCCTCGAAGCGGCGAGGAATTTTCGCGCGCGAGAATTCGCCAGAAAACCCAGCGCACCCGGAACGGCCCGCGCCAGCGTTGACACGTGAGAGACCCGTAGGTCCGGATCGCCGTGCAGCTCCAAACCGAATCTCACCGCCAACTCGCCGAGGCTATAGTCGCTCATGGACCACGCCCCGCGCGTTCAGCGTCGCCATCGGCTTACTTGGGCGGAGTGCTTTTGCCAGAGCTCGCCGGCGCGGCCGCCTGCGGTGGCAAGGTCGTGGGCTTGGTGACCAACACCGCCAGTATATTGGCCGTGATGTCGAGCGGACCCTTCGAGAAAAACACACCATCGCCCAGTACGAGATCGTAACCCTGCGCGCTCGCATAGCTTTGAATCTCGGTGACCAGGTAACGCTGCACCTTGCCAATCTCCTCGTTGCGCCGGGTCGAGGCGTCGTCTTGAAATTCGCCCGCCTTGCGCGAGAACTCGCGCTGCGCATCGCGCAGCGTTTTCTCGGACTTGGCACGGTCGGCCTCCGCCATGACCGCGCCCTCTTTTTGCAGCTTCTCGTCGCGTGCCTTCAGATCGTTCTGCATGGTCAGCAATTCGCGGCGGCGCGGCGCGAACTCATTCTCGAGCGCCTGCATGGCCGTCTTGGTTTGCGGCGCTTCTTCCAGCAACTTCTGGAAATTGACGACTCCCATTTTGACTTCCGCACTCGCCTGCTGCGCACCCAAGAGGCCGCAAAAACACAGCGCAATGATGCGCACGCTTCGATAGAAAGTCGACATGTTGATCTTTAAGACCTCAAGTAATGACAGTCAAAACGCTTGACCGATGGAAAATTGAAACCGCTCCGTTTCATCGTTGAATCTGACCGTATCGCCGGAATACGCATTCAAGGGGATGCCGTACGAAAAACGAAACAGCCCCAGCGGGGCGAGCCATTGCACCGCGATGCCGGTTGATCTTTTTAGTCTATCATAGGCGAAGTGATAATTGACCGGCGTGATGTCGTCGACCCCTAAAAATTTGACCTTGTCGCCGGTCTGAAAGACGTTGCCGATGTCGTAGAACCAGCTGACCCTGGCCGCGCTACGCCATTTCTCCGGAACGGGGAATATCAATTCGGTTCGATTTACCACGCGGAAATTACCACCGTAGGGATTGCCTTCGCCGATGTTGTCGCGCGGCCCCAAACGACTTTCGCGATAACCGCGGACACTGTCGGGACCCCCGGCGTAGTAATTGAGGTACGGCGGCAACGAGGTCGTGCCACCGAGCGGCGCCGCGTAGTCGAGCGTCTGGTTGAACGACAATAGCCAGCGATGCCAGATGGGCACGTATTGCAGGTACTGGAAGTTCGTCGTGTAGTAGCGCACATCGCTCAACGGCACCGCGACGCGACCCGATATGGCCACATGCATGCCGCGATCGGCGAACAGCGCGCGATTGCGCGTATCGAAGTTCCAACCCGCCGTCAGTTCGTAGGTGTAGAAGTTGGTGCCGAAGACCGTGTACGGACTATCCAACGAATTGATGACGCCGTCGCCGTTGGTATCGGTCAAATCCCGTTGAAACGTCGAGCCATTCGCCTTGACCCAGTCCACCGCCTGCTGCGCGCTGTAGCCCTGCGAGACCACCAACGTATTCTTGTTGGCGGACACGCCCGCCTGCAGGTACTGATACTCGGTGATCGGATAGGACCATTGCACCGCGCCCGTGATCTGCTTGGTGGAAAAGGCCGACGAGGCGGCCACGAACTGGGTGATGTCACGATACGAAAGCGAACTGGTCCGCGCCACGCCGTCGATGGTGGTGTACGGATCCGTATGCGAGAAGACGTAGCTCTTGCTGTATTTGCCGGCGTTGATTTCCAATGCGATGCGATCGCCGGTGCCCATGAAATTGCTGTGCACGAAATTGCCGTTCAAGCTGAATTTTTGGGACTCGGAATAGCCGATGCCGCCGCCGAACTGACCCGGCAGCCCTTCCTTGATGTTGTAGTCGACGTCGACGAGATCCGCACTGCCGGCCACCGGTTTGTTCTCGAATTCGACTTTCTCGACGTACGGCAGCCGCTGCAGACGCTCCTTGGAACGTTCGATCGCCGAGTTGGACAGCCAGCCGCCTTCGAGCTGGCGCATCTCGCGGCGCAGCGTCTCATCGTTGATGGCCGTGATGTTGTTGAAATTGATGTGCCGGACGTAGACGCGGTTGCCGGGCTCGATGAAGAACGTGAGAGACACCGTTTTCTTGTCGTTGTCCGGCGTCGGCACCGGATCGATCTTCGAAAAAGCGTAGCCGTCGGCGCCCAGTCGATAACTCATCAATTCCTGAGAGCTGGTGACGGCCTTGCGGGAGAAAATGTCACCCGGGTGGATGAGCAGCAGCGCGCGCAGTTGAGCTTCCGGCACCACCATGGTGCCCGCCAGCTTGATCTCCGACACTTTGAAGACGTCGCCTTCGTTGACGTTCACCGAGATGAACATGTCATCCTTGTCGGGTGCGATCGTCACCTGGGTGGACTCGATCTGAAAGTTGGCGTAACCCCGATCCATGTAATAGGAACGCAACTTTTCCAGATCGCCGGTCAACGATTCGCGCGAATAGCGGTCGTCCTGTTTGTACCAAGAAAGCCAGTTGGGAGTCTTCAGCTCGAAGGTGTCGAGCACGTCCTTTTCCTTGAATTTCGTGTTGCCGACGAGATTGATCTCCTCGATCTTGGCCCGTTTACCCTCCTTGATGTCGACCACGATATCGACCTTGTTACCGGGCAGATCGGTGACCTTGGTGTCGATCTTCACGGCATATTTGCCGCGGCTGAAGTATTGATCCGTCAGGTACTGTTTGACTTCGTCGAGCACCGACCGATCGAAGGTCTTGCCGTTGGCGAGACCCACGTTGCGCAGACTCTTCTGCAGGTCCTCGGTCTTGATGTCCTTGTTGCCTTTCAACTCGAACTTGGCGATCGAAGGGCGTTCGATGACCACGACCAAGAGCGTGTTGCCGTCGCGTCGCAACTCCACGTCGCGAAAAAAACCGGTCGCGTACAGGGCTCGCATGGCTTCGCCGATGCGCTGGCCATCGAGGTGATCGCCGATGTTCACCGGCAAGTAGTTGAATACCGTACCTTCCGAAATGCGCTGCAGACCTTCCACGCGAATGTCGCCGACCGTGAAAGGACCCTGCGGAGCTGGCGCTTGTGCATGGACGGCATTACCCAACGGCTGGATGGCAAGGGCCACCAAGCCGAACAGCCTTAACTCAACCCGCACGCGATAACGACCGAATGAAATCTCGATGATTCATGATTCCCTAATTCAAATGTCTTGAAATATCGTTGTAGAAGGCGAGACTCATCAACACGACCAGCAAGGCTATACCGACCTGTTGACCGAAATTCTGCGCACGCTCCGACAACGGGCTGCCCTTCACCGCCTCCACCAGTTGATACACGACTTGACCGCCGTCCAACAGCGGCACCGGCATCAGGTTGAGCACGCCGAGGCTCACGCTGATGATCGCTAAAAACCCGAGAAATGCCGTGACGCCCAGATAAGCGCTGATGCCCGCAAACTCCGCGATGCTGATGGGCCCGCTGATGTTTTTCGCCGACACCTGACCGGTGACGATCCGCCATAGCATCTGCACGGTTAGCGACGACATGTCCCACGTTTTCTTGACTCCGCCGACCATGGCATCGACCGGTCCCGAATGCCGCATTTGCAGCAAACCCGGCGGCCACTCGCGCGGACCCTCCGACAACGTGATGCCGAGCCGGCCGACCGCCCGGCCCTGCTCCATGACGCGCGCCACGCGGGCGACCAGCCGCTCATGCCGCGGATCGGCGGAGCCGCCGCGCTCGACGTCGATCGAGACGTCGCGGCCCGGCGCGCTGCTGATGAGCGTGACGAAGTCGGCCATGTTGACGACCGACTGACCGTCCACCGACAGTACACGATCACCGGCCAGCAATCCGGCCCGGGCGCCGGCGCTGCCGGCGGGAACGACTTGAATCAAGGTGGCGGCCTTCCACGTCGCGACGTCGAATCCCAGTCCCGGCAATAGACGGCCCGGTTCGGTCAATGCGCGGCGGTCCTCGAGCACTCGCAACGTCACCGTGCGTTCGCTACCGTCTCGGCGCACGTCGAGTCGGATCACTCCCGCATCGGAGAATTGACGGATCAGCGCGATCTGCAGCGCTTCGATGTCGTCGACCGCCTCATCGCCCACCTTCACGATCTCATCACCGCGCTGCAAGCCGGCAGCGGAAGCCGGACTATCCTGCCGGACCTGCCCGACCACAGGCTTCACCACCTGCGAACCCACCATGGCGAGAATCCCGTACAGCACGGCGGCAAAAATCAAATTCATCGCGGGACCCGCGAGCAGCACGGCCACCCGGTGCAACACGGGTCTGCGGGTGAACGAACGATGCAATTCGGCCGCCGCGACGTCGCCCTCCCGCTCGTCGAGCAGCTTGACGTAGCCTCCCAACGGAATCGCGGCCACGCAGTATTCGGTGTGGTCGGTATCCTTACCCACGCGCATGATGAGCGGTTTGCCGAAACCTATGCTGAAGCGTAAAACCTTGAAGCCCAGTTTTTTCGCAACCCAGTAATGGCCGAACTCATGGACGGCGACCAATATCCCGATCGCCACCAAGAAGGCGGCTATGAAAATCAAAATTTTCATGCAAAGGCTCCTGGCTTACCCTCGATCACCGACTCAGCCAAACGTCGTGCCGCCGCATCGGCGGCCAATACATCATCCAAATTCTTGACGGGGCAGGACTCAAGGCGCTGCAACACTTCGTCAATGACCGTCGCAATGCCCGTAAAGTTCAAGCGTTGATCGAGAAAGGCCTGAACCGCGACCTCGTTGGCCGCATTCAGAACCGCCGGAGAATTGCCACCCACGCGGGCCGCCGCTCTTGCGAGTCCCAAGCTGGGAAAGCGCACGTCGTCGGGCGGTTCGAAGTCCAAACGCCCGGCCGCGCACATGTTCAAGGAGTGTACACCGGACGGGATACGTTCTGGCCACGCCAATGCTTGCGCGATCGGCGTACGCATGTCGGGCGCGCCCAACTGCGCCAGTAACGACCCGTCGGCATATTCGACCAATGAATGCACCAAACTTTGCGGATGCACCACCACGTCGACCTGCGCCTCGGGCAGACCGAACAAGAGCGTGGCTTCGATCACCTCGAGACCCTTGTTCATGAGGGTCGCGGAATCGACGGAAATCTTGCGTCCCATCTTCCACTTCGGATGGTTACAGGCTTGATCGGGCGTCACGCTCGCGAGGTGCGCGGATTCCGTCAGCCGAAACGGTCCGCCTGACGCCGTCAATATCAGACGCGTCACCCCCCGCAGGGGATCGCCCGGCAGATAACCGCCCGGCAGGCATTGAAAAATGGCGTTGTGCTCGCTGTCGATGGGTATGAGTTCGGTGCCGGCACGACGCACTTCTTCCATGAGCAGCCGGCCCGCCATCACGAGCGACTCTTTGTTGGCGAGCAATACACGCTTGCCCGCGCGCACGGCGGCCAGGGTGGGCAACAATCCAGCCGCACCGACGATGGCCGCCATCACCACGTGGGTGCCGTTTTCGGTAATCGCATCCGCCAGCGCCTCGGCGCCGCTATGCACACGCTCCGCGAGACCGGTGCCCGCAAGTGCCGCGCGGGCCTGTGCCGCGGCGGCCGGATCGACCAGCACGATGCTGTCGGGCCGGAACTGCCGTGCCTGCTCGACGATGGTCTGCCAACTGCCGTAGGCCCCCAGAACGGATACGCGGAACCGTTCCGGATGCATGCCGATGACGGCCAGCGTGCTGCGTCCGATGCTGCCCGTCGAGCCGAGGATGGCGATACCCCGTGGGTCGCTCATTCGACGACTCCGGAACCGAAGAGGCCCAAGGCGTAGAGCGGTGCGGCGGCCGTGACGCTGTCGATGCGATCCAAGATGCCTCCGTGGCCGGGCAACAAGGTACCGCTGTCCTTGAGTCCCGCCGCGCGTTTGAACATGCTCTCGGTGAGATCGCCGACGATCGAAAAAATTCCGATGGCGCAACCGAACGCCAGCCCAGCCGCCACCGGCAGGCCGAAATGCAGCGCGCCGCCGAGAGCGACCAAAATCACCGCTCCGAGACCGCCAACGGCGCCCTCCCACGTCTTACCCGGACTGATGCGCGGCGCCAGCTTATGCGCCCCCCATCTGCGCCCGGCGAAATAGGCGCCTATGTCGGCTGCGAACACCAGGAGGAGCATCCATAGAACCATTTCGGGACCGCGTGCGAAACCGCGCACGGAAATTTGCACCCGCGCGAGTGCAATGAACGCCGGCACCAATACCGGAACCCCGCACAACAGCACCAGGGTCGGGCGATGACGTCCGGGCGCGAGTATCAACCACAGAAACGCAATCAACCACCAGCCGCAGGCCAGCATCAAGAAAACGCGCAGATGTACGGGGTCGCGAGTTTCGAGCCAGGCAAGCCACAACAAGGCGGCGACCGCCGCCACGTACGCCAACCGCGGCGCGCGACCGCGCAACGAACCGAATCCCGCCCACTCCCATGCGGCCAACGTCAAAACGGCGGCGAACACCCACACGGTCCAGCGCGGCGGCAAGACGAAGAGGCTGGCCAACAATGCCACGCCCAAAATCGACGCCGTCAGGATGCGGATCCTAAGCATCGGCCTGGATGGCTAATTGCGCCGAGGTCTTGCCGAAGCGGCGTTCGCGTCGTGAAAAAAATGCGAAAGCGGCATCGAGATGTGCGACGTCGAATTCCGGCCACAACACCTCGGTGAAGAACAACTCGGTATACGCCAGATTCCAGAGCAGAAAATTGCTGATGCGCTGCTCGTTGCCGGTGCGAATCAACAGGTCCGGGTCGGGAATGCCCGCGAGCGCAAGCCGTGCAGACACATGCGCCTCAGTGATATCGTCGACGCGCAGCGTCCCGGCCGCGACCTCCGCGGCGAGCGACCGGCAGGCTTGCGTGACGTCCCAACGACCACCGTAGGCAAACGCCACGAACAACGCCAGCCCGCGATTCGACTCGGTCAGTGATTCCGCGTCGGCCATGCGCTTCGACAGCGCGGCACCGAGCGAATCGCGATCGCCGAGAAAACGCACACGCACACCGTTACGGTGCAGATCGACGATCTCCCGCCCCAGCGCGTCCAAGAAAAGATTCATGAGCATCCCGACCTCGTCGGGCGGCCGGCTCCAGTTTTCGCTGCTGAAGGCGAACAGGGTCAGAAAATCAACCCGGCGGCTGATGCATTCCTCGACGACTTTGCGGACCACCTTGACGCTGGCACGGTGGCCGGCCGCCCGCGGCAATCCGCGCGAACGCGCCCATCGACCGTTGCCGTCCATGATGATCGCGACGTGCTGCGGCGAGTCGGCCATTTTTTCCGGTCAAATGCGGGTCTTTCGATCAGACCTGCATCAGTTCCTTTTCCTTCGTCGCCATCGCCTCGTCGATTTCCGCCACATGCTTGTCGGTGAGCTTCTGCACATCGTCCTGGGCACGCCGGTCGTCATCTTGAGCGATCAACTTTTCCTTGAGCATTTCCTTCAATTCGTTCATTACTTCACGGCGCACGTTGCGCACCGCCACGCGCGCGCCCTCCGCCTCGGCACGCACCACCTTGGTCATATCGCGGCGCCGCTCCTCGGTGAGCGCAGGCATGGAAATACGGATCAAGGTTCCTGCCGTGTTCGGCGTCAAACCCAGATCGGATTTGTAGATTGCCTTTTCGATGATGGGGACCATGGCCTTCTCCCACGGCGTCACCGTCAGTGTGCGCGCATCTTCCGTGGCCACGTTCGCCACTTGATTCAACGGCATTTCCGAACCGTAGTAATCGACCTTGATGTGCTCGATCAAGCTGGTGTGCGCCCGGCCCGTGCGCATTTTCTTCAATTGATCGCGCAACGTCTGCACGCATTTCGCCATGCGCACGGTGGCGTCCTTCTTCACATCGTCGAGCATCGATGGCTCCCCTTAAGATCCGGCTGCAGCGGCAGGTCCCGTGGACACGACGGTCCCGATGTCTTCGCCCTGCACGATACGCAATAAATCGCCGGCATTGAACAGGTTGAACACCTGCAGCGGCAAGTTGTTTTCCCGACACATCACGATGGCGGTGGCATCCATGACGTTGAGCCGGTCGTTCAACACCTTGTCGAAGGTCAGGTGCGTGTAACGTTTGGCATCGGGATTCAGCAGCGGATCCGAATCGTAGATGCCGTTTACCTTGGTCGCCTTCAGGAGGATCTCGGCATTGATCTCGATGGCGCGCAAGGAGGCGGCGGTATCCGTGGTGAAAAACGGATTGCCCGTACCCGCGCCGAAGATCACCACGCGCCCCTTCTCGAGATGCCGCACGGCACGGCGCCGGATGTAATCCTCGCAGACTTCGTTGATGCGCAGGGCGGACATCACCCGCGCGTAGGTGCCGAGGCTCTCGAGCGCGTCTTGCAGCGCGAGGGCGTTGATGACGGTGGCGAGCATGCCCATGTGATCGCCGGTCACCCGATCCATGCCGGCGCGGGCCAGTCCGGCACCGCGAAAGATGTTGCCGCCGCCCAAAACCACTGCGACTTGCACACCCATTTGGGTCAGGTCGCGGATTTCCCCCGCGATTCGCTTCAATATCTTCGGATCTATCCCGTAGTTTTCATCACCGAGCAATGCCTCACCCGATAACTTCACCAAGATTCTGCGATAACGTGCCGTGCCGGTGCTATTGGTCATGATCGCGTACCCTACTATAAAAGAACCCGCCGTAGCGGGTTCGGTTTAAACCCTAATGGGTATCTTTGGGCTTTTCTTGAGCTTTTACCTGGGCCATCACTTCACCGACGAAGTCATCCTGTTTCTTCTCGATTCCAGCGCCCACTTCGTAACGAACGAATTTGACCACTTTGGCACCCGCCTTCTTGACCAGCTTGTCGACCGTAGTGTCGGGATCCTTGACGAACGGTTGACCAAGCAAGGTGATCTCGGCGAAATATTTACGCAGGCGTCCTTCGACCATCTTGGCAACGATATCGGGCGGCTTTTTCTCGCCTTTGGTCTGCTCGGTCAGGATCTCCCGCTCTTTGTCGAGCACGGCAGGCGGAATCTCACCGGCATCGACATACGCCGGATTGACCGCCGCCACATGCATCGCGAGATCGCGCGCCAACGCCTCGTCGCCGCCCTCGAGGGCCACCAAACTGCCGATGCGACTGCCATGAATGTAGGTGCCGAGCGCACCCGGCGCCACGATCTTCACGAACCGGCGCACCGAAATGTTTTCGCCCAATTTGGCAATCAAGGCGCGCCGCTGGTTTTCGAGGCTGCCGGCCGCGTTGCTCGACTCCAGCAAGGCCTCGACGCTATCGGTGGACAGCGTCAAAGCGGCCTTTGCGAGGTCACGGGCAAAATTTTGAAATTCATCGCCCCGCGCAACGAAATCGGTTTCGCAATTGACCTCGATGAGCACGGCGCTCGACCCGCTGCGCTCGACCGCGACGGTGCCTTCGGCGGCAATTCGCGCCGCCTTTTTGTCCGCCTTGGCGAGCCCGGTCTTGCGCATCAATTCAGCGGCGGCATCCAAGTCGCCCTGCGTTTCTACCAACGCCTTTTTGCATTCCATCATGCCGGCGCCGGTGCGCTCGCGGAGCTGTTTGACTGTATCTGCGGTTATATTCATGGTGTTAGCAACGGCCGCAAGGGGCGGTTTTCCTCGTATTTAAAAGTTTGAGGCCGGCGACACCGCAAGCGCACCCGGCGCCGGCAGTGTCGCGTACGAGGCGCGGTCTAGCGCCTCGGTGCCCCGGTGCTGCGTCCCACCGGTCGGCGCCTCGGCGCGCTCGCGGGGCGGGTTTCGGCCGGCGGCGTATTCGGCACGTCGACCTCGACATCGTCGATTTCCACATCCTCGGGGGCGCCGGCCACGGCCGGTGCACCCGGAATCACCGTGACCGGCACTTTGCGGCGCGGCGGCGGTTTGCGGCCGCCGCGAGCCGGCGCTTGCTGAGGTCGGCGTCCACCGCCGTTGGCGGAGCGCTTCTTCGGATTGCCTTCCTCATCCAATTCGACGAATTCATCTTCGCCGACCGGCATTTCGGGCAGCGACGACTTTCCTTCCAGCACCGAGTCGGCGACGCCGCCGGCATACAACAGAATGGCGCGCATCGCATCGTCGTTGCCCGGGATCACGTAATCGATGCCGTCCGGCGAGCAATTGGTATCGACCACCGCGACCACCGGAATCCCGAGTTTCTTCGCTTCGGCGATCGCGATTTCCTCGTGGCCCACGTCGATGACGAACAAGGCATCGGGCAACGCCGTCATGTCACGAATACCGCCCAAACTACGCAACAGTTTCTCCATCTCACGGCGCAGCATCTGCGCTTCCTTCTTGCCGCGACGGTCGAGCGACCCGTTTTGCGCCATGTCGTCCAATTCGTTGAGCCGTTTGATCGACTGCCGAATGGTCTTGAAATTGGTCAGCATGCCGCCCAGCCAGCGCTGGTTGACATAAGGCATGTTGCAGCGCGCCGCTTCTTTCTGCACGGCATCGCGGGCCGACCGCTTGGTACCGACGAACAGCACCTTGCCGCCTTCGGCTGCAACGCTCTTCACGAAGGCCGCCGCCGTGGCGTACAGGGGCTGAGTCTTCTCGAGGTTGATGATGTGGATTTTGTTTCGTTCGCCGAAAATGAACGGGGCCATTTTCGGGTTCCAGAAGCGGGTTTGATGTCCAAAATGGACGCCCGCTTCCAGCATCTGTCGCATAGACACGCTGGTCATGAAGAAATCTCCTGGTCGGGTTGAGCCTCCGCGTATCCCAATCGGCAACCCGACTCGGAAGTCGGGCACCCGGCCGATTGTGACGACACGCGTGCGGGGTTGTTAAATAGAGCCGCGCTTTATACCATGAACGCTCAACGGAAATAAAGCCAAGGTTCTTATGAACGTGACCATCAAATCGCCCCCCGAACAGGACAAAATGCGCATCGCCGGACGCCTGGCGGCCAGCGTGCTCGACATGATCGAGCCGTTCGTCCAGCCGGGGGTGAGCACCGACGAGTTGGACAAACTATGCCACGATTACATCGTGGACCAACTGCACTCGATCCCGGCCAATCTGAACTACCGTGGCTTCCCAAAAACCATCTGTACGTCCATAAATCACGTGGTTTGCCACGGCATACCCGGTGAGAAGAAGTTGAAGGCGGGCGACATCGTGAACATCGACGTGACGGTCATCCGCGAGGGTTTTCACGGCGACACCAGCCGCATGTACTTCGTCGGGAACGTGCCGGTGGCGGCCCGCCGGCTCACGGAGGCATGCCATGAAGCGATGTGGTGCGGGATCCGCGAGGTCAAGCCCGGTGCGCACTTGGGCGATATCGGCCATGCCATTCAAAGTTTCGCCGAAAACAATCATTTCACGGTGGTGCGGGAGTACTGCGGCCACGGCATCGGTCGCATTTATCACGAAGACCCGCAGGTTTTGCATTATGGCAAACCCGGCACCGGCCTCGAACTCTCCGCCGGAATGACGTTTACCATAGAACCCATGATCAATGCCGGACGGCGCGACGTGCGCTTGCTGCCGGACGGTTGGACGGTGGTGACCAAGGACCAATCGCTCTCGGCGCAATGGGAACACACCATACTCGTGACGGACACCGGCTTCGAAGTTTTGACGCTGAGCGCGACCGCGGCGCTTCCCGCGGCCGTGGCGGCCTCTTGAGCGCGCATGGAAAATTCCTGGAGCCTCCCAGTGAATGGGCGTATTTGACGACGGCGCCCGAGGCGCTACGCAGCGGCGAATTCTCGCCCATCGTGTTTCGTCAGGTGCTGGATCGCGGCACCGAGCAGTTGAAGGAACGTTTCGTCGCGGACGAACCAGTCGAGGATCTGGTGCTCGACCGGGCGCGACTCGTGGATATCACGCTGCGCGCCGCGTGGATACAACACGCCGGCCGCTACGCCGACGACTTGGCGTTGATCGCGGTCGGCGGCTATGGCCGCGGCGAACTGCACCCCAGTTCGGACATCGACATCATGGTGTTGCTGCCGAAAAGCGATTCGGCCGATTGGCAACCCGACATCGAAAAGTTTCTCACGTTTCTATGGGACATCGGTCTGGAGGTCGGGCATAGCGTACGCTCGATCGACGACTGCCAGCGGGAGAGCCTGGCCGACATCAGCGTCGCCACCACTTTGTTCGAAGCGCGCCTGCTGGCCGGGCCCGAATCCTTGTTCGCCGGCATGCGCCGCGCATTGGCACCCGACCGCCTGTGGTCGTCGCTCGATTTCTTCGAAGCCAAATGCAAGGAACAGACCGAACGCCACCATCGATATTTCGATACGGCTTACAACCTGGAACCCAACGTCAAAGCGGGCCCCGGAGGCCTGCGCGACATACAGACCATCGGGTGGGTGGCGAAGCGCCATTTCGGCACGGAGACGCTCGACGAATTGGTGGCGCACGGTTTCCTGTCGCGCGAGGAATTGCGCAAATTGAAGGTCGGTCAAGCGTTCCTGTGGAAAGTGCGCTTTGGTCTGCACGTGCTCACCGGCCGGCGCGAAGATCGCCTGTTGTTCGATTATCAGATCAAAGTGGCGAAGCTGTTCGGCTATGAAGATGCGAGCTTCACGCTCGCCGTCGAGCAGTTGATGCAGAAGTACTACCGCACCGTGATGGACGTCAGCCTGCTCAACGAAATGCTGTTGCAGCTGTTTCGCGAGGCGATTCTCACGCAAAGCGGGCCGCCGGTGGCCATCAATCCGCGGTTCCAGATTCGCAACGACTATCTGGAAGTGACCCATCCGGAGGTCTTCGCGCGTTTTCCGTCGGCGTTGCTGGAATTGTTCGTGCTGCTCCAACAGCATCCGCAATTGCGCGGCGTCCGCGCCGAGACCATCCGGTTGATCGGCACCCACGTCTGGCTCATCGACGAGGAGTTTCGTCAGAACCCGCGGCACCATCGCCTGTTCATGGAAATTCTCTGCGCGCCCGTCGGGGTGACGCATGAACTCCGACGCATGAATCTGTACGGCGTGCTCGGCCGCTACATACCGGCATTCGGACGTGTGGTCGGACGCATGCAGTACGATTTGTTTCACGCGTACACCGTGGACGCCCACACCCTGTTCGTCGTCAGTAATCTGCGCCGGTTGGCCATACCGAAGTACAACGACGAATTTCCCAATCTCAGCCAGATCATGCAGTCGCTGCCGCGTCAGGAACTCGCCTACCTCGCGGCGCTGTTCCACGATATCGCCAAGGGCCGCGGCGGCGATCATTCCGAATTGGGTGCCGTCGATGCAGAAGCCTTTTGTTTGGAACAAGGGCTGGGCCGTTACGAAGCCCGTTTGGTCGCCTGGCTGGTGCGCAACCATTTGATCTTGTCGATCACCTCGCAGAAAAAGGACATCAGCGATCCGGACATCATTCATGCCTTCGCGCGCCAGGTCGGCGATCAAGCACATTTGGACTATCTCTACGTATTGACGGTCGCCGACGTGCGCGGCACCAACCCGAAATTGTGGAACGCGTGGAAGGCCCGCTTGTTCGAGGAATTCTACGAACGCACGAAACGCGCCCTGCGCCGCGGGCTCGAGACGCCGGTCGATCAGGACGAATTGATTCGTGAAACGCAGGCGCACGCACGCGAGAAGATGCCGTCCATCCCCGACGAACGAGTAGCGCGCGTCTGGTCGCAGTGGACGGAAGCGTATTTCCTGCGTTACTCGCCCGAAGAAATCGCCTGGCAAACGAGCGTACTGGCGGAACGCGAGCCCGCGGACGATACGCCGCTGGTGGCGATTCGCCAGCTGGCCGATCGGGGGGGCACCGCGGTACTCACTTACACGCCGCACCGGTTGCATAGTTTTGCGCGCACCACCGCCGTGCTCGATCAGATGGGCCTCAACATCGTCGATGCGCGCCTCATCAGCAGCGCCAAGGGTTTCAGTTTGGAGACCTACGTGGTGCTGGAGGACAACGGCGCCGTGATCGTGGACGCGGATCGTCTGCGCGAGTTGGAGCGTGGTCTGTCGCGCAACCTGCAGCAACTCGAAGAATCACCGCCCACGGTCACCCGGCGGGCACCGCGCCAGGTGCGCATGTTTTCCACCCCCACGCAGGTGAACTTCAGTCTCGATTCGCGCAACAATCGCACCATCCTCGAGTTGATCGCAGCCGACCGCCCGGGGCTCTTGTCGGAGGTCGGCAAGGTGTTCAAGGCCGAGCACGTGATGATCAACGGTGCGAAGATCATGACGGTAGGCGAACGCGCAGAAGACGTTTTCTATATCACCGATGCCGATGGGCGGATATTGGCCGATGAGGCTTGCCAGCGCGTCCAGGATTCTCTGGTGCGCGCCTTCGACCGCCGCGACCCGGCGCGCGCATAACAGAATTCGCAGAACAAGAATTTAAGTCTATGTCCTACCAAGATCTCCGGGCGACCATCGAGCAGGCCTACGAGCAGCGCGCGCACATCACGCCGCAGAACACTTCTCCCGAAATCGGCAATGCGGTCGAAACGGTGGTCGAATTGCTCGATGCCGGCACGTTGCGGGTGGCCGAGCCCGTCGACGGCGCATGGCAGGTGCACGAGTGGTTGAAGAAGGCGGTGCTGTTATCCTTTCGCATCGCGCACAACGTGCCGCAAGCGGCCGGCGCGCTCTCGTTCTACGACAAGGTTCCGCTCAAATTCACCGGCTGGGACGCGGCGCGTTTCGCGGCCACCGGCGTTCGCGTGGTGCCCCCGGCCACTGTGCGCCGGGGCGCCTTCGTGGCATCCAACGTGGTGCTGATGCCGAGCTACGTCAACATCGGCGCCTACGTCGATTCCGGCAGCATGGTCGATACGTGGGCGACGGTCGGGTCGTGCGCACAGATCGGCAAGAACGTGCATTTGTCCGGCGGCGTGGGCATCGGCGGCGTGCTCGAGCCGCTGCAAGCCAGTCCCACCATCATCGAGGACAATTGTTTCATCGGCGCGCGTTCGGAGATCGTGGAGGGTGTCGTGGTCGAGGCGGGCTGCGTGGTGTCGATGGGCGTATTCGTCGGTGCGAGCACGCGCATCTACGACCGCGAGCGCGACGAAGTATTATACGGTCGCATTCCCGCAGGCTCGGTGGTCGTGCCCGGCTCGCTGCCGTCCAAGAACGGCAAGTATGCGCTGGCATGCGCCGTCATCGTCAAACGGGTTGACGCGCAAACCCGCGCGAAGACGTCCATCAACGACCTGTTGCGCAACACCGACTGAGCGGTGCCCGTACGCGCCGGCCGAAGCG
Organism: uncultured Acetobacteraceae bacterium; assembly: GCA_964658135.1. Lineage (GTDB taxonomy): Bacteria > Pseudomonadota > Gammaproteobacteria > Steroidobacterales > Steroidobacteraceae > Bog-1198. Next base: position 18,065 of record CAZZXZ010000032.1, read on the forward strand.
GGCGGTTGCCTGGCGCAGCGGCCGGGCGTCTAGCGCGGCGGCCGGTCGTTCAGCCGAAGCGGCCGGTGATATAGTCTTCGGTGAGTTTTTGCCGCGGGTTGGTGAAGATCATGTCGGTGGCGCCCACTTCGATCAGATCGCCCAGATGGAAATAGGCGGTGCGCTGCGAAACGCGCGCTGCCTGTTGCATGTTGTGGGTCACGATGACGATCGCGTACTTTTCTTTCAGCTCATCGATCAGGTCCTCTATTCTGGCGCTCGCGATCGGATCAAGCGCCGACGTGGGTTCGTCCATCAAAATGATTTCAGGATTGACCGCAATGGTGCGCGCGATGCACAGACGCTGCTGTTGACCACCGGACAGACTGGTACCGGATTTGGATAGCCGGTCCTTGACCTCCTCCCACAAGCCGGCCCGCTGCAGACTGGTGGTCACCAGTTCGTCCATGTCGCCGCGACTCGTCGCCAGACCGTGGATGCGGGGTCCGTAGGCGACGTTGGCGTAGATCGACTGGGGAAACGGCGTCGGTTTTTGGAACACGATGCCCACCCTGGCGCGCAACTGCGCGACGTCCTGCATGCGCGCATTGATGTCTTGTCCGTCGAGCGTGATGACGCCGTTCACCGTCGCACCGGCAATGGTGTCGTTCATGCGGTTGAGACAGCGTAGAAACGTGGACTTGCCGCAGCCGGATGGGCCAATCATCGCCAATACCTGGTTTTGACCGATATCCAGATTCACGTTCTTGACCGCGTGCTTGTCGCCGTAATACACGTTGACACCGCGCGCCGTCATGATGGGATCGCAAACGGCATCCTGTGAGCGGGGCGTGACGGGCGTGGCCTCTGCCCCCGGCGCGCTCAACCGAACCGCCCGGTGATGTAATCGTCCGTTCTGCGTTCCTGGGGCGAGGTGAATATCTGCCGGGACGGTCCGATTTCCACGAGTTGACCCAAATACATGAAGCCGGTGACGTTGGAGACGCGGGCGGCTTGTTGCAGGTTGTGGGTTACCACGACGATGCAATATTTTTCGCGCAGGGCCTGCAGCGTCTCCTCCACCCGCAGGGTCGAAATGGGATCGAGCGCGGCCGTCGGTTCGTCCAGCAGCAAGACTTCCGGGTGGACGGCGATGGCGCGCGCTATGCACAGCCGCTGTTGCTGGCCGCCGGAAAGGCTGCGGCCGTCGGCATTCAGCTTATCTTTGACTTCATCCCAGAGGGCGGCATCATGCAATGCCGCCTCGACGCGGACGGTCAACTCGGCCTGGCGCACGCCGCCTGCGAGCCGTAAACCGAATGCGACGTTGTCGAACACCGACATCGGGAAGGGTGTCGGCTTCTGGAACACCATGCCGACCCGGTAGCGCAGTTGCGCCACATCCACCGACGGACTCAAGATGTCCTTGCCGCCGATCAGGACCTCCCCTTCCGCACGCTGCCCGGGATACAGGCCGTACATGCGGTTGAGCACGCGCAGCAGCGTCGATTTACCGCAACCGGAGGGACCGATGAACGCCGTGATCGAGTGATCCGCCAGCGCCAGGTTGACGTCGTACAACGACTGCACGTTGCCGTAGTAAAAATTCAGCGAGCGTATTTCTATTTTCGGCGGGCCGGTGTTGACCAATTCGGGCGCCGCGGCCGGGAACGGCCCACGCATTTTCAAATGCTTCGGTATTTTGTTGCTCGAAATCATCGTCCCGACCCTCGTTCCGCCTGCAGCAAGGCGAGCAGAACGCGTGCGGAAACGCTCAACACGAGAATACTCGCGGTGATGATGAGAGCACCCGCCCACGCCAGATCCTGCCAATCCTTGTAAGGGCTCAATGCGAATTGAAAGATCACCACCGGAAGATTCGCCATGGGAGCGTTCAACTGAGTGCTCCAAAACTGGTTGTTGAGCGCCGTGAACAACAGCGGTGCAGTTTCGCCGCTGATGCGCGCCACCGCCAACAACAGTCCCGTCACGATGCCGCTGCGCGCGGCCGGATACAGCACGCTCACGATGGTTCGCCACGGGTAGGCGCCGAGCGCGGCGGACGAGTCCTTCATGCCGGGCGGCACCAGATTCAACATGTCCTCGGTGGTCCGCAAGGTCACGGGGATGGCCAGAATTGCGAGCGCCAGCGCCCCTGCGATGGCGGAAAAATGTCCCATCTTGACCACCACGATTTCATAGATGAACAGGCCGATGATGATCGATGGGGCGCTCAACAAGACGTCGTTGATGAAACGCACGAAGATGCTCAAACGCGAACGCCGGCCATATTCCGCCAAGTAGGTGCCCGCCAGAACACCGATCGGCGAGCCGATCAAGATGCCGAGCAGCGTCATCACGGCGCTGCCGTACAGTGCGTTGAGAAGACCGCCCTGACCGCCCGGCGGTGGCGTCATGGCCGTAAACAAATGCCAGGACAGACCGGCCATGCCGTGGGAGATCAACGTCCACAGAATCGCCGCGAGGCAGGCGAGTCCCGTCAACGTCGCGATCAGAGAGAGCACCAGAAACATGGCGTTCTTGAACTTGCGAAAACTCCGCCGGCTCATGAGCTACGCCGCAACTTGCCGTTCGAGGCGCCGCAACATCGCTTGCGCAACGGCGATCACTGCGAAGGTGATGAGAAACAGCAACAACCCCAGCGCGATCAGCGAGGAGGTGTACAGATCGCCGACCGCCTCGGTGAATTCGTTGGCGATCGCGGAGGAAATGGTGGTTCCCGGCGCCAGCAGCGACGTACTGATGCGATGCGCGTTGCCGATGACGAAGGTGACGGCCATGGTCTCGCCGAGCGCGCGTCCCAACCCCAGCATGATCCCACCGACGATGCCGACGCGCGAGTGCGGCACCACCACGTTCCAAATGACCTCCCAGGTCGTGGCACCCAATCCGTAACCCGATTCCTTGAGCATGGGCGGCACCGTATCGAAGACGTCTCGCATCGTCGCCGCGATGAACGGCAATACCATGATGGCCAACACCAGACCGGCGGTAAAAATGCCGATGCCGAACGGCGGCCCCATGAATAATTTGCCGAGCACCGGAATCGGATGCGCATGCGAGATCAGCCAAGGTTGAACGTGACGCTGCAGAACGGGAGCGAGAACGAACAGTCCCCAGATGCCGAAGATGATGCTGGGCACCGCCGCCAACAATTCGACCGCGACCCCGATGGGACGTTTGAGCAGCGGCGGACACAATTCGGTTAGAAACAAGGCGATGCCGAAACCGGTCGGCACGGCGATGACCATGGCGATCAACGAGGTGACCACGGTACCGTAGATCGGACCGAGAGCTCCAAACTCGTCCGTGACCGGATTCCATATCTCGCGGGTCACGAATCCAAAGCCGAAGTGGCGCAGCGCCGGCCACGCACCCCGCACCAGGGACAGCGCGACGCCGCCTAATATGACCAGCACGAGGATGGCGGCCGACAAGGTGGCCGTGCGGAAAATTCTTTCGTAGATCAGCTGCTTTGCGGCGTGCCTCGGATCGATGATCGCCACGGTATCGCTTCAGCTCCTGCCATCCAAAAAAATCTTATGGTCCGGTGTACACCGGATGACCGTTGGCCAAAATGGTCGATGTCCACGTTGATTTGACCTGCGAAATCAACGCAGCCGGCAACGGCACGTAATCCAGATCCGCGGCCATCGTCGCGCCATCCTTATACGCCCAGGCAAAGAACTTGAGTGCTTCGTCCACCGCCGCGGGGTCAGACGGTACCTTATAAACAAGAATAAAGCTCGCGCCCGTGATCGGCCAACTCTGCGGACCCTCCTGGTCCGTCAAAATCAGGTAATAGCCGTTCGCGTGTGCCCAGTCGGCGTTGGCCGCCGCCGCTTGAAACGACTGCGCGTCGGGCGCGACTGCCTTACCTGCCCGATTCGTCAGGCGGCTGTATGCCATCTTGTTCTGTTTCGCATACGCATACTCGACATATCCGATGGCGCCATCGGTCTGGGTGGTCATGTTGGCCACCCCTTCGTTACCCTTCGCGCCGATGCCGGTCGGCCATTGCACCGACGAATTGGCGCCGACGTTGGCTTTGAACTTCGCGTTGGATTTGGACAGGTAGTCGGAAAACAAAAAATTGGTGCCCGAGCCGTCCGAGCGATAGACCGGCGCGATGGCGGTGCTCGGCAGCGACAAGGTCGGATTCAATTTCTTGATCTGCGGGTCGTCCCATTGCGTGATGTCGCCCAGGTAGATCGCCGCTATGGTCGCTCCGTCCAACTGCAATTTGCCGGGGCCGACCCCCTTGATGTTGACCACCGGAACGACGCCGCCGATGACCATCGGAAACTGCACCAGGCCGGCCGCCGTCAATTCCTCCGGCTTCAACGGCATGTCGGACGCACCGAACGTGACGGTTTTTGCCTTGATCTGTTTGATGCCCCCTCCGGAGCCGATGGACTGATAGTTGAGTCCGACGCCGGTCAGCTTCTTATATGCATCCGCCCACTTGGCATATATCGGGTACGGAAAAGTGGCTCCGGCGCCGGATATATCGGTGGCTGCGGCCGTCAGGGCCACGCACATCGCGGCCGCGGAAACCGTCAAACGCTGAAAAGTCGTCATTGTCATGATGGCGTCGGTTCCTCAGAAAAACGGGTAGTAGCGGAAGCTGGCGAACACCATGCTGTCGTTGGCGATCGGGGCGAGGCCGCCCGCACCGGCGAACACTTTCCGTTCGGTGTAGGAGTATTGCAGTCCGACCTGATACTTGCCGCCCAAACCGACCCAGGGCTTGTACCAGAAGCCCGTCGTAGCTTGCTCCACCGCTCGCGTATTGCCGACGCAGGCACCGGGTGCACCTTGATAAGCGCAGCCGCTGTTCACGTACAGCGGATTACCGTAACCGTAACCGGTGACGGCACCCGTGGCGCCCGTCAGATAATACGGCTGCGCGCTTTCCTTCTCTTCGCCCGCATACAAGTAGACGTCGAGCGCCGGCGAGGCATGCAGCGTCAAACCGGCGAGTGCCTGGATTTCGCTGATCGGATGAATGACGCCCGCCGCATCCAACGTCACGTCGGTGAGTTGCGCCGCGCCGTAGCGCCCAATCCCCTTACCGCCCATACCGGATACCTGCAGATCGAGAATTCCGGGGACGACCGGCACGTTGAGTCCCGCGCCGAAGCCCTCGCCGTTGACGTTGTGGTTGGCGAAATTGAGCCGCTCGTAAAAGCTGCGGTACAGGCCGAACACCTCGAGATGCGCCGTCCGGTCGCCGATCGCGGGGTCGAAAGACACCTTTGCGACCACATCCGGAATGTGATTGAGCGACAGCGTATTGGCCGAATTATAACCGGACAGCGCCGAGGTTCCGGTCGTCGCCGAGGCGGCGGTGGTTGCACTGTACGCGCCATCGGTGAGCGATACCGTGGCCGGCAGCGCGTTCGCGCCGGCGTAAAAGGTCGTCTGCGGATTCTCGACGGACAGCGCGGCCGAGAACGCACCGATGTTCTCGGTGAGGCGCACCTGTGGCTGACGCGTGAACGAGAAGCCGGGGATGTACTGCGAATCGATGGTCGGCGGGATGTCTTCGCTGCGCGGCGTCATGCCCTTGCCTTGCATGGTGACCAGGGACCAGTTCTGGCCGCCCAGGAAGTGCAGCCCCTCGTCCGCCCAGTCGATTTGGTTGTACATGACCCGTATGCGGGGCGTGTAGGAATTCGTTTCATTCGAGTTAGCCGTTTGCGCGGCGCCGAGGAAATCGATTTCTCCATAAAATGCGAGATGCACGTCCGGCGTCGGATTGCCTTCGGCGAGCGCGGTGATGCGGCTCTGACGCGCGCTGAAGCGAAACTCGGCGGCGTGGCCCACGGCGTTGTTCGGCAGCGGAATGGCGCTGAACGAGGAGGCCGTGTCGGACGTCTCGCTCTTGGTGCGGTAGATGCTCTCCAAAGCACCGAAACCACCCAGGGTCAGGGTCACGCCTTTGTAGTAGATCTTGTCCGTCTTCGGCTTGGCCGCTTCGACGGCGGCGTGCACTTCGAGCGGGACGGCCGCGGTCGCAGCGGTAGCTTGCGCGGTGGCGGACGCGGCTTGCGCGACGGCTTGATCGGCCGTGGCTTTGGTCTGCTGGTCCGCGGTCGACTGAGCATCGAGCCGCTGCTGTAATTGACTCACCTGATCGCGCAGGGCCAGCAACTGCGCCGCCATTTGCTCTTGGGCGGAAGGCTTGTGCTCGACTGCCGCCTTACGGCGCGGGTGTTTCGGCTTCGGTTTGCCCGCCTTGGTTTGAGAGCCCGGGTCGGTCGTCTGCTGTGCCGCGACGAGATTGCTGGCTGCCAGATTGACCAGCGCCGTGATGCTGGCGCTGAGAAGGAGTGAGCGAGTTGCTTGCATTGTTTATCCCTTGAGCATGTAACCGTTCGATGTGCGCATGTTCGACGCCAACTGTTACAGATTTATGACAAAGCGTGTTTTCTTGCTGTTTTTACTCCGCTTTTTTCTTCCGGCCCGGCAGCGCCTCCCGGCGCATCGAGATAACCACCGCATCTATCCTGATAACCATTGCGTCTAGCGTTGGTCGCAACTAACCGCTGGCCTTCCATTAACATCCGCCCGGTAATACGCGCCATGAATAACAAATGGGAAACTCACTTGCTCACTTTGCTCGGTCGCCTTGGTCGAAGATTCGGTCCCCTCGTGATTCTGGCTTGGACGGTCGGTGCGCCCACCGCACAGGCGCAATATTTTTCGCTCGGCAAGGGTGCCTATCCGCTGGAGTTCTACGACATCGACTTCACCTTCCTCGCCGATCCGGCCAAGAAGACCGGCCTATTGGATACTCTGCACTACGTTCCGCTCGGTTTCGGTCCTGAGTCGTACCTGTCCCTGGGAGGCGAGTTTCGCGAACAGTACTGGTCGCAAAAAAACGAGGCGCACGCGCTGCGTTCGCCGGTCGAGGACAACTACGACCTGCAGCGCATCGCGGTGGATGCCTACCTGCATTTCGATTCGCATGTGGCGGCGTTCGCGCAATTGGTGCGCGACGATGCGTTCGGTAAAAACGGCCCCAGCACCACCGACGAGACCCGAGGCCGCGTCCAACAAGGGTTTTTGGAGCTGAAGGAAGGCGCCGGACCGGCCGAACTCACGGGACGTCTCGGACGGCAGGAAATCTATCTGGGCTCGGGCCGCTTCGTGTGGATCAACGACAGTTCGAACGTTCGCACCACCCATGACGGTGCAAGGCTGCACGCGGACTTTGCGGACGGCTCGACGGTCGATCTGATCGCCACCCGACCGGTCACGCCAACCTATCAGGCGTTCGATGACTGGAGCTCGCATTCGGGCAGTTTCGGCGCCGCCTATGCCAGCGAGGCGCTGATTTCCAACACGCTGCACCTGGATGAGTATTATTTCTATCGGCGCAATCCCGGCGCGCAATTCGCCTCACAGACGGGTAATGAGGACCGCGACACGATCGGCGGCCGGCTCTGGGGAGCCGCGGGCGGATTTCAATTCGACAGCGACTTCGCCTACCAATACGGCACGTTCGACACCGGCAGGCTCGCGAAGACCATTTCGGCTTTCGGCTCCTCCACGCGCGTTCTTTACACGTTCGCCGACGCTCCGTCCCAACCCGGCCTGCAATTCCAGACCAGCTATTTCAGCGGCAGCGACGCTCCCAAAAGTCACACCATCGGCACATTCAGCGCACCCTTTCCACGCCCGACGTTGATTAATTACGCAGGGCTCGAGACGCTCCAAAATCTCATAGAAGCCTACCCTGCCTTTCTCATCAACCCTGCGTCGACGTTGTCGCTGCGCTTCGGGCCGCAGGTGTTGTGGCGCGCCAATGTGAACGACGCCGTCTACATTTCGCGCGCCACGCCGCTGACCAAAACGTTGAACGACACGGCACGCTACATCGGCACCAACTTGACGTGGACGGCCCAATGGCGGCTCACCCATAACGTGACGTTGTTCGGTGAGTACATTCACGAAATCGCCGGGCGCGCCATCACCTTGGCCGGTGGCCGCGGCGCAGACGTCGGGGTCTTACAGGTCGACTTCAACTTCTAACCAGTGGGTTGGGCGCCTGGCTGCGCGCGCGGCGCTGCCCGGGCTCGAGGTTCCGTGGTATACCAGCCCACATGCGTTCTGTACTTGCTGCTTGCATCGTTTGCGGCGCGGCCGCCCTGGGTAGCGCCGCCCCCGTATTGGCAGACGATCCCTGTGCCGGGTTCAAGTGGGACGTGACGCGCGAGCACGCGCTATTTTCGGGGGCGGGCATTGGCTTGACCGGCGGTCTGCAGGGCATCTCCGCGCCGGCCCTGACTGCCGATCAGCTATACACGCTGCAACTCGCGGCCCAGACCTCGGTGGTATTCGTGCAGGCACCGGGCGAAAAAAAACCTGTCGATGGCGCCTTCGCGGCGCTGGTCTCGTTGCAGGTCGAGCGCTCGGGGCGCTATCGCGTTTCGATGGACAGTGCAGCGTGGATCGACGTGGTTGCTGACGGGAAACTCATGCCGCCTGCCGATTATCAAGGTCAACACAGCTGTGACGCACCACATAAGATCGTCGAGTTCGACCTGGCGGGACCGAAACGCTACGTCGTACAGATCAGCGCGTCGGCCCGTCCGGCGCTGCGTCTGACCGTGACGCAGGCGACGCCGCCCAAGTCTTGAAGAGCTTTCATGGGCATGACCACGGTTCGATTCAGAGTGGATTTCGGTCGAGCCTGTTCAGTCGGGATCGGAAAGATCGAGCTGCTCGAAGGCATCGCCGCCAGCGGCTCACTGTCCGCGGCGGCCCGCCGCATGCGCATGAGCTATCGCCGTGCCTGGCTCTTGTTGGCCGACTTGAACGACAGCTTCGATGAGCCGGTAGCTCACGCGACCACCGGCGGACGGGGCGGCGGCGGCGTGGTCTTGACGCGTTTCGGTGCCGATCTGATCGCGAGTTATAGACAAATGGAACATGGATTGCAGCCGCTGGTGGACGCCTATTTCCGGGATTTTGGAGTCCGAGTACGCCTGCCACAAACGCCGCGCAGTCGAAAAAAGGCGGTCGTTCCGTCAACCGGCCGCGCGCGGTCGCGTTAAAGGAGGTTGAAGGAAAAGGCGTCGATTCGAAGTCCGTAGGAAGGCGCCTACCTCCGAGTGGCGGGTCGCGGGTTGGAACCGGCTGTATTATATAGGGTCTGTAATCTAAGAATCGAAACGCGTCACTGAGTAAGTCAAGCTTGGCGTCGACAACGGTGATGAGCGCTTTATTTGTCCAGAGGCGCCGATAAGTAAGTTGGTGAGATTATGCAAAATCGAATGAAATCCCGTGCTTCCTTGGTCGTTGCTTGTGTGGCGGCGTTCGGTCTATGTGCCGGTCCGGTGTTCGCGCAAGGTCACGGCGGTGGCGGTGGCGGCGGTCATAGCGCGGGCGGCGGTGGGGGCCATTTTGGCGGAG
>CAZZXZ010000033.1:0-26897 GCA_964658135.1 uncultured Acetobacteraceae bacterium
GTCTGTCATGGTTTCGCATGGTAGTTGAGTTGTATGCCCGGAGCGAGCCATCGAATAAGCTTTATCGTTTCAACTTGGCCCCAACCGGCAATACGCTGATCACGGATGATCACAGGCGCTTTCATTATTGACTGGGAGTTGCACCGACCCGCCATTACCATCTAATCCAATGCCCGATTCAGCAACACAGCCAGACGAACGCCTGCCTTACTCAACTGCTCGGCAGTCACGGTGGTCGCATCAGTGACGTAGTCCGCCGACAGCTGATAGTCGTTCGCCGGCATAGGCGCCGGCAACAGACCATAGGCGTGCGATTTTGCGACGGAATATGTTTCCATCGCCCAGTCAACGCTAGCACCGGCCGACCATCGAGCGCGCTGTGCCGGCGTGATTTGAGCGATCAGTCGCTGCGCGATCTCGGTGGCGTTCCCTCCCAGCCGCGTGACGAATTCGGTGTCCCAATAGTGATGAAGGGTATTTGACCGCACTCCGGGTGCGCTTGCGAACTTGCGATTGCCACCCTGGTCGTGATCGTCACCGGCATGCAGCGGTTGATGCAGATCGCCGACAAAATGCAGCAGGAACTGTAGGGCGACGCGTCGCTCGTCCCCGGCGGTGGTAGGTTGCTTGAGTTCCGCGGCGAATTCTTCGATTTTATCGATCACACAATCGTCCGCCGGTCCTTGCGAAGCTTCGGTGCCGGGCGCCAACTGCGGCCGGCCGAAGCAGGCGGCATTTAGATCCGCCCCGTCGAGTTCCAGATCTACGAAATGCCAGTTTCGAGTGTGGTTGTAGCGCATTTTTGCACCGTTGCGATCAGAGTCGCGATACTTGTCCGCCCAAGTCGCCTCATGAGCGACATCCTGGGTCGTCAACTGCGTGGTGTCACCCGCCAGAATGCTTTGCACACGAGCGCGCACCGAGGGGTCCAGATAGCGATCCGCTATCAAACCAATCACTTCGTGTCCTTCGTCACCCCACGCGAATGATGGCGCGGGCGCGCAGCAAATGGCCATCATGCAGATCAAGCGGAACAAAGCGTTTGTCATTTTTTTCTCGAGGAGGAGTGGATAACCGACGATGGCGGGCCGGTTAGGTTTCCTCGATCATTTCTCGGATCGTTTTCGCGAGGGCATCGAGGGCGAAGGGTTTGGTGATGATTTTCATACCTGTCTCGAGCGCGTCGCTGTTGCCAATGGCCGCGTTGTGCGCGTAGCCCGTCATGAACAAGACCTTCAACTGCGGGCGCACCACTCGAGCGGCATCGGCGATCTGCCGGCCGTTGAGTCCGGGGAGACCCACATCGGTGATCAACAGATCGATACGTGCGTCGGACTCGAGCACCCGCAAGGCCGCCTTGGATTCCGCGGCTTCAATTGCGGCATATCCAAGGTCCTCCAATGTTTCACTGACCAACATGCGCACCGCGGCTTCATCTTCCACTACGAGTACCGTTTCGCCGTCCTCGGCACCGAGCGCGCTTTGGCTATCGAGAGGTATCTCCGCCGGCTCAGCAGCCACGGCCTCGCGCAGGCGTTGCAAATAGAGCGTGAAAGTCGTGCCTTTGCCCACTTCGGAATAGATCCGCACGTGCCCCTCGGACTGCTTCACAAATCCGTAAAGCATCGAAAGTCCCAGACCTGTTCCTTGGCCCAACGGTTTGGTGGTGAAAAACGGGTCGAACGCCTTTTCACAGATGTCCGGCGGCATGCCGATGCCGGTATCGGTGACGGCGATCAACACGTATTGTCCGGCTTTGACGTCGCTGCCTTGCGCACGCGCACAGGCGTCGTCTAAATCAACATTCGCCGTTTCAACGGTCAGGCGGCCGCCATCGGGCATGGCATCTCGACTGTTGATGGCCAGATTCAATATCGCGCTCTCGAGCTGGTTCGGATCACACAGCGTCGGCCATAATCCGCCTTTCATCACCATTTCAAGATCGATGCCGGGACCCAGCGTGCGCCTCAGGAGATCCTCCATGTCGGCCACCAAGCGATTGGCATCCACTCGCTTGGGATCCAGCGGCTGACGCCGAGCAAACGCCAGCAGACGCTGTGTAAGGGCGGCTGCTCGCTGTGCGGACGTGATGGCGGTTGAAGCATACCGGTCTAATCCCTCCAAACGGCCGGACGCCATGCGCCGCTGCAGCAGCTCCAAGCTGCCGGTGATGCCCACCAAAAGGTTATTGAAATCGTGAGCAATACCACCGGTAAGCTGTCCCACCGCTTCCATTTTCTGTGACTGGCGCAGCTGTTCTTCCAAAAGCCTTTGCGTCGTCATATCGATCCCCACCCCGGTACGACGCACCGGACGCCCCGAATCGTCGAAATACGTATGGCCGCGGGCTAAAACCCAGTGCACCGTTCCATCCGAATGCCGCAGGCGATATTCAAGCTCGAGATCACCGGGGCTGACGAGCCCGCTCGACATGGTCGCGACCAAAGAAGCACGGTCCGCCGGATGTACATGTTGCAGGAAATCCGTCGAGCTCATGCCCTCTGTGCCGCGATTGGGATCAATGCCGTAAAGCTTCGCGATGGCGGCATCATAGAAGAACCGATCATCGACAACATCGTAGGTCCAAACCCCTACCCCGCCGACGGCGCTCAACGCAAGACGGGCAAACTCTTGTGAGTCATGCAGCGTCCGAGCCTGGCGCTCGAGTTCACTCGTGCGAAGGCTGACCTCCTCGACGAGCTGAGCTGCCGTAGCCCTATGACTTTGCTCATCGCGAACACGCGCAGCATGAACTCGCATTCGATTCACAATGGTTCTAGCGAACTCGACCTCGGAACGATCCCAAACACGAGGCTCTGCGCAAAGCACCAAAAAAACTGCGCGAATCTCGTCCGTCGCCAAAACAGGCAGATTGACAGCCGATCGCACGCCGAGCGCCGACCAAGATTCAGCTTGGGCCGGCGTTCGTGGAGTGATAGCTATGTCATCGACCAAATCCTCTTCGTCGCCGGATAACCTGCTCATGTGACCGCTGACGTCGATCACGGAATGATTGTCGAGAGACACGCGTGTGTTTGGAGCGGTCCAAACATGGTCGATAGCTACCGTGCACCCGTCCGGCTGGAGAAGTCCCATGCCTACGGCGTCGGAATTTAAAGTCTGGCCTACCACCTTCGCTGCAAGTCCTGCAATGGCTTCGACGTCGAGCAGCTCACTCACTTGATCGTCGAAAAGAGCCAACGTTCGGCCCAAATGCCGGTTCAATAGCTTCGCTTCTTGCAGAGCTTGTTTTGCAGCTGCCAGCTCCGTTTGGGAACGAAGTTGTGCGCTGATATCCTGCGCCCGATGGAATGCGCCAACGATGCGGCCCGCATCATCGCGTAGCGGCGCGTACGAGATTGACCAAAAAGGCTTCGACAAATCCGGGTTACCGAATTCCTCCACGACCTCGAACACTTCTCCGGATAATGCGCGAGCCATGAAAGCGCGAATAATCGAACCCTGTTCGGGGAGAAAGAGGTCTGGGAAAATCTCGCCTACCTGTACGCGGTGCCCATAAATGGCAAAGAACTGATCACTATGGGCGGCATTGAAAGCCGTAAGACGAAACTCATGGTCGAACGCGCAAATGGGAGACGGCTCGGCATCGACGATACGTTTCCAAGTGGCCGACTCGAGCATCTTCCGGATCAATCCTTTGGCAATGCGGCACAACGCCCCGATTTGCTTGGCATCGAGTGTCCATGGACATGAGGAGTCTGCCCAATGTGACATCTAGTTTATCACCAGAACCACGTTTTTCTGTGCGGAACGGCGCTAACGACCCGTGACACCGGCCAAGAACTCCGCGGCCGCCTGAATCGAGCGGGTCGCCTCGCCGACGAGCCGGCCGAGCGTGAGGTAACCGTGAATTTGCCCTGGTAGATGCCGGTGATCGACACGAATTTTGGCGCGGCGCAAGCGCTCGGCAAAGTGGAAGGCTTCGTCACACAGGGGATCGTGACCGGCGCTGGTTAGGAACGCGGGCGGAAATCCGGCCAGCGATCGAGCGGTGAGGGGCGACGCGCGCCAGTCCATCGCATCTTCCGGTCGGCAGAGATACAAACTGCGGAACCATTCCATCGTACGTCCCGTGAGTGCGGTTCCGGAACCCTCGGCGTGCGACCACGTGCCGCCGCGCAGGTCGGCCACCGGATAAAACAGCAACGCCGCGGACGGCCGCGGGAGGCCGTATGTCACCGCGCCGAGGGCGCTGACCGCAGCGAGCGCCCCTCCGGCGCTGTCGCCGGCTACGACGATGTCGGCAGGATCGATGTCGAGGGCGCGCGCGCCGACCACCAATTCTTGGTAGGCATCCGCTGCGTCGTGAGCCGCGGCCGGAAATCGATGTTCCGGTGCCAACCGGTAGTCGACCGCAATCACGGTGCGAGAGGTCGCATTGGTGAGCCGACGACAGATGGCATCGTGGGTGTCGAGGTCACCCATGACCCAGCCTCCGCCATGGAAAAACAGGATCGTCGGCGCTGCGCACGTGGGCATCGGAGTGATGGGTCGGTACAGGCGTGCCGGCAAGGCGTGCCCGGGCCCCAGGCGAATGTCGCGCACGCCGCCAACCTCGACCGTGGCAAACTGCACCGTATCGCGGGTCGCACGATACGCGGCGCGCGCCTCGTCGACCGTCATCCGTTCATAGGGCAATCGCCCGCTGCGCTCGAGCCGTGCCAGCACGGCCGCGACCTCCGGTTCCAACGGCCCCCGACGGTTCGGCATCTACCCGGACGCCGCACGGCGATCGACATAGTCGCACTCGGAAAAGTGGGCGGTCTCCCGCTGATAGTCGGCCACCGGGCCCGACCAATTGTTGATCACACGGCCATTCGGGGCTTTGTACCAACTCGTGCAACTGCCGGTCCAGGCCGTGCCCCGCATCGACCGCTGGATTCGCTCGTCGAAGTCTTGCATGACCTGCGGACGTACGTCGATGGCGCGTTCAGGTTCAGCCAGGATGAATTTCATGGCAGCGACGATGTACGCAAATTGTGCCTCCAACATCGCCAGAATCGAGTTGTGTCCCAGATTTGTGTTCGGTCCATAAATCAGAAACAGGTTGGGAAATCCGGAGACGGCCATGCCGAGGTATGCATGCGCCCCCGATGCCCACACGTCGCGCAGCGAAACGCCCCGATGGCCGAGCACCTCGACGGGACCTTGGAACGACTGCGTCTCGAATCCCGTGCCGTAGATGATGACATCGAGTTCATAACGCGTGCCGTTGACGGTCTCGATGCCGGACGGAAGAATGCGCGCGATGGCATGCGTCTCCAGTGCGACGTTGGAACGCATCAAGGCGGGAAAATAATCATCGGAGCGTAGCACGCGCTTGCAACCGAGCGGAAAATCGGGTGTCAGTCTGGCCCGCAGTTCGGCATCGGGAACCTGGGCGGCCAGATGCGCTCGCGCGACGGATTCGACCTCGCGAGCATCGTCACTGCCGGCGAGCATGCGCATGAAAGTCGTTTCCCGCCACTCGAACAGCCGCCGACGGTCGCGGCGGAACGTGTCGGCATCCGCGTATTGTCGAAGTTCGTCCTTGGAATACTCGCGATCGCCGCGCGGTACGATCCAATTGGGACTGCGCTGAAACACCGTCAACGTTGCGACGCGGGGCGCTATTTCCGGAATGTATTGGACGGCACTGGCCGCATTGCCGATGCTCGCCACCCGGGAGCCTTCCAGGGGCAGATGTTGCGGCCAGCGCGCAGAGTGAAAGGCCCGACCTTTGAAGTCCTCGCGTCCCGGAAAATCAGGGATCGACGGTCGGTTGAGCTGCCCCCACGCCGGAATGAACACGCGGCAGGTCAGGGTCGCGCCGTCCGCCAGCGTTATTCGCCAACGGCGGGCAGCATCGCTCCACGTCGCGGCCGTGACCTGCGCACCATAACAGATGTAGGGTGCGAGGCCTGCAGACGCCACGACGTGCTCTGCGTATTGCAGCAACTCCGGCTGCCGCGCAAAGATCCGACTGACACCAAGATGCAGCGCGAACTCATAGCAATACAGGTGCGATTCGGTATCGCAGGCGGCGCCTGGATAGACGTTCTCCCGCCACGTCCCGCCAAGCGCCGTCGCCTGCTCTAAAATGACGAAGTCCTCGACGCCGCCCGCCTTGAGGCGGCAGCCCATGCCGATCCCCCCCAGACCCGCACCCAGGATGATGACGTCGTAATAGGTACGCATTCAATACCGCTTGTGGTAACCCTTGCGCGGCTCGAGGGTGATGTGTGTAGTGAAATCCCCGGTAACCCGTGCGACATAGCCGCGCGCACGATCCCACACCACCGGGAACAAGTCGTCGGGCGGCGGCGCCCCGTCGGGGATCACCGCCGGATGCGACGACGCTTCGACTTCGCAGTAGACGCTCGGCACCCACCTCACGTCATCGCCGAGCCAACGCGTGGAGAACCCGATCCGCATCCCCGGCGTCCCAGGCAGCCGTGGCAACGAGGCATGAATCGTGTAGGGATTGAGGAGGATTGCATCGCCTTTCTCGGCCGGAAATATTTTCTTTTCGAAGCCGCCGTCGCGTACGTAGGCCTCGATATCGTCGTGTTCCCGGTAACCCGGCAAGAGCGGCAATCCGGGTTTCTGCAAGATCGATCGATACATTACCGACGTATCCCGGTGTGACCCCAGGTAAGCCACCAAGGGCGCGTTATCGAGCCCCACGTCGGACAAGGCCAGCCAGAAC
Source organism: uncultured Acetobacteraceae bacterium (assembly GCA_964658135.1). Lineage (GTDB taxonomy): Bacteria > Pseudomonadota > Gammaproteobacteria > Steroidobacterales > Steroidobacteraceae > Bog-1198. The sequence goes on from CAZZXZ010000033.1 coordinate 6,710, forward strand.
GACGGCAGCTGGACGCCTTTGAATCCAAACGCGGCCACATCATGATGAATGGGCGTCGCCTGTTCCGGTTCGTCGCCCTCCTTGCAAAAAAAGTTGTCGAAGTAGAAGCGCACCGACGTCGACCCGATGACCGACGCGACGATTTCGGCTACGGGCGACGCAATGGCCCAATGGCGAAATGTGGCGTTACGCAGCACCACGTTCTGCACATTGAGAGCGCCCTTGTTGCGACGTACGGGATACTCGGTCGAGCCCGCCTCGCATTCGTGCAGAATTGTCTGAAACTCGGCCAGAAGTATATCGATCCATTCGCTGGCAAACGGCTGCTTGAGCAGCACGACGCCGTCTCTCGCATAGTCGTCGACCGCTTGTTGTGGCACCGAATAGTGAGTCGTCATGCAGGGTTTCCCGGCGCACACCGCCGAAGCGATGTCGCGTTGGCTGTAAATTATGTTGCATAATACAACTAATTACCGTCCGATCAACCCTGGCAGATTCGTGAATTCCGCGCGTATGGCAGCCCCATGTTCGTCGCACGACGGCACGCGCGCCGGCACCGCGCGTGGCTCCGGGCTGCGTTCGGCAGGCAGCGGCAAGCGCACCACGCCCGCAGGCGTTTGTACTTCGAAGGTGCGCAGCCCCGGATGGCGCAACAGATCGGCCACCTCACCCACCGGCGCATAAGCGATATCGGCATCTCGCAGCGCGGTCATCGCATCCCGTATCGTCATTCGGGCCAGGTATTGCCCGACCATGGCATCGACCAACGCACGGTTCGTCACCCGTGCAACGTTCGTCGCGAATCGGGCGTCTCCGCCGAGCTCCGGGCGCAGCAAAACCCGGTCGCAAAGACTCCGCCATTCCCGATCCTGCTGAACCGCGATCAGCAGCGAACGCCGATCGGCGCAGACGAATGCGCCATAAGGCGCGATGCTCGGATGCTGCAAGCCGAGTTTGGGCGGCTCCCGGCCGGTGTATGCGGTGTAGAGAAACGGCACGCTCATCCATTCAGCCATGCAGTCGAACATGGAAATCTGCAGGCTGTCGCCGACACCGGTCACCGCCCGCCGCAGCAAGGCTTCGAGAACGGCTTGGTAGGCGGTCATTCCGGTGGCGATGTCGACGATGGAGATCCCGACGCGGCTGGGACCCTCCGGCGTGCCGGTCACCGCCGCCAGCCCGGCTTCCGCCTGAATCAACAGATCGTAGGCCTTGCGGTTGAACTGCTCGGCGGGACGTGCGAATCCGACGATATCGCACGTGATGAGCCGCGGGTTGTCGCGCCGCAAGCCGGGCGGATCGAATCCCAGGCCGGCGGCCGCTCCCGGACGTAAATTTTGCAGGAACACATCCGCCGATTCGAGCATGCGCCGCAGCAGCGTTCGATCGGCGTCGGCGCGCAGGTCGAGCACCACCGATTGTTTGCCGACGTTCAGCCAGGTGAAATAGGTGCTTTGGCCGTCGACCACGGCGTCGTAATGGCGTGCGAAATCACCGCCGGCGGCCTCCACTTTGATGACCCGCGCGCCGGCCTCCGCCATTTTTCTCGAGCACAACGGCGCCGCAACCGCTTGTTCCAGCGCAACGACGGTCAGGTCTTGCAGCGCGCCGCGCATCGGCAGTGCCGCTCAGTAGGACCGCGGTAGTTGCAGGCGGTGTTCCGCCAGGTACGAGAGGATCAGGTTCGTCGAGATGGGCGCCACTTGGTAGAGCCGGGTCTCGCGAAATTTCCGTTCGATGTCGTATTCGGCGGCGAACCCGTAGCCGCCGTGAGTTTGCACGCACATATCGGCCGCGTGCCAGCTCGCTTCACTCGCGAGCAATTTGGCCATGTTGGCCTCCGCGCCGGCGTTTTCGCCGGCCTCGTAGCGGGCGATGGCGCGCTCGAGCATGAGCGCTGCGGCCTCGGTTTCGGCAAAACAGCGCGCAATCGGAAACTGCACGCCCTGGTTTTGGCCGATCGGTCGGCCGAAGACAACGCGCGTACGCGCATAATCCGCCGCGCGGTCGATGAACCAGCGCGCATCGCCGATGCACTCCGCCGCGATCAGGATGCGCTCCGCGTTCATGCCGTCGATGATGTAGCGAAAGCCGTTGCCTTCGATGCCGATCAGATCCTCGGCCGGCACGGTCACCTGGTTGAAGAATACCTCGGTGGTCGCGTGATTCATCATCGTGCGAATGGGCCGGATGTCGATGCCCCGCGCCCGCGCGTGCTGAAGCGAAACCATCAACACCGACAAACCGTCCGTGCGCTTGGCGCCTTGAGCGGCCGGCGCCGTGCGGGCCAGCAGCAGCAGCAGATCCGAATGCTCGGCCCGGCTGGTCCAGACCTTCTGGCCGTTGACCGTATACGAGTCGCCGGCACGCACCGCCGTCGTGCGCAGCGCCAGGGTCTCGCTGCCGCTCGCCGGCTCGGTGACCCCGAAAGCCTGCAGACGCACCCGGCCGGCGGCAATGCCCGGCAGCCAGCGTGCTTTTTGGGCATCGCTGCCATGCCGCAGCACCGTGCCCATGGTGTACATCTGAGCGTGGCAAGCGGCGCCGTTGCAGCCGCGATAATGAACCTCCTCGAGTACGGCCGCCGCCGCCCCTAAGCCGAGCCCGCTGCCGCCGAACTCTTCCGGTATAAGCACGGCCAGGTAGCCGGCCTCGGTCAACGCAGCAACGAATTCCGTCGGATACGCGCGCAACTCATCCAACTGCCGCCAATATCGGCCGGGAAAGTCGGCGCATAGCCTTGCCACCGATTCGCGTATTTCGAGGTAGTTCATTGGTTGAAACTTACCATGTCGAGATGTATTCTCCAAGAGACATCTTGACGCCACCAGGGAACCCACCGTCATGCTTTACCCGGCTGAGACACTCGCCCAGATGGCTGACTTCTACGCGGCGCACGGCGTGGTCCACCTACCCCAGCTCGCAAGCGCCGACTGGGTCGCGCGCCTGACGTCCGAAATCGACCGCAAAGCCGCCGGCATCGATGCGCCGGATGCCGGCAGCGTGGTCACCTATGGACGCGGCGAAGGGCGTACCACCATCCGCTGGTTGTGGCGCGAATCGGCCGAACTGCGCCGCTTCCTGCTGCGCGCCGAACTCGGTGAGGTGGTGGCCAAGGTGATCCGCGCCGGCGAGGTCCGCTGTTGGTACGACAACACCTTCATTCACGACAGCGGGCATCCCGGCGGCGGTACCCCGTGGCACCATGACATCGCGGTTTTTCCGCTCAAGGGGCACCAGAATCCGTCGCTGTGGATCGCCTTGACGCCGGCCACCCGGCAGAGCAGCACGCTCAAATGCATCGACGGTTCGCATCGTGATCCCCTGCAGTACCGAAGCGCCGTCGCGCCGGACGACCCACAGCTACCCGGATTTGCGCCGCTGCCGGACGTACCCAAGCTGATCGACAGCGGCGACGTGAACGTGCTGGCCTGGGATGTGGCGCCCGGCGATGCGCTCCTCATCCATCCGTATACGTTGCACGGCGCCGATGGCAACATCGGCGCGTCGGGTCGGCGGGTGAGCTTCACCACGCGCTGGGCGGGTGACGATGTGGTGTGGCGACCCGACCCATTCAGCATGAAAGTGCCGGGTGTCGACCTTGAGAGCGTGCCGGTCGGCATGCCCCCGCGCGGGGAATTCTTTCCACGGGTATGGCCCGCATGAACGCCGCCGGCGAGATGATCGAGCCGACGGAGGCGACCAGGCATTTTTTGGCATCGCCGCGACGTCATCTGATCGGCGACGATTGGGTGGGCGGCGGCGGGGAACGTACGATCGAGGTCGAGAACCCGGCGCGGGCCGTCCCCCTCGCCGCCATCACCAGCGCATCCCTCGCCGACGTGGACCGTGCCGTCGCGGCCGCGCGCCATTCCTTCGAACACGGCTGGGGACGTCTGCATGGGCGCGCGCGGGCGCACATCCTGTTCAGATTTGCCGATTTGATCGAGGCGGACAACGAACGCATCGCCCAGGTGATGACGCTCGACAACGGCATGCCGCTGTCCTCGTCGCGGGCGGTGGTGAAATTCCTCGCCGTCGAATTGGTCCGCTACTACGCCGGCTGGGCGACGAAGATAGCCGGCGAAGCCTTCAAGCCGGCGGTGGGCAGCCGCGAGCAGCTCGACTTTCTGGTCGCCACGCTGCGCGAGCCCGTGGGAGTGGTCGCGGCCATCGTGCCGTGGAACGCGCCGGCCGGCATGCTGGCCCTCAAAATCGCCCCCGCGCTCGCAACGGGTTGTACGGTGGTGCTGAAAACGGCGGAACTCGCCCCTCTGGTGGGCGAGATTTTCGCCGAATTATTCCTCGCGGCCGGCGCACCGCCTGGGACGCTGAACGTTCTGCATGGGTACGGTGACGACATCGGCGCCGCCTTGGCCGAACATCCCGGAATCGACAAGATCAGTTTCACCGGATCGACCGCCGTGGGCCGCGGCATCGTGCGTGCCGCCGCCGGGAACCTCAAGCGCGTGACGCTGGAACTCGGCGGTAAATCACCGGTCATTATTTTTCCCGACGCCGATCTCGCGACGGCGATTCCTGCGGCGAGCATGGCGTGCTATCTCAGCAGCGGACAGGCTTGCATGGCGGGCTCACGTTTATTCGTGCACGCCGACATCCACGACGACGTGGTGGCCGGCATCGCCGCCCACGTCGACACGCTGCCGCTCGGCGACGGCATGCGCACCGATACCATGCTCGGCCCGTTGATATCCGCCAAACAGAAACGCCGCGTGCTCGAGTACCTAGGGTCGGGAATGGCCGAACGGGCACACTTGGAGTTCGGCGGCGGCGCCGTGGACGGTCCGGGTCACTTCGTTCGTCCGGCGCTGTTTACCGGCGTGCAACCGACCATGCGCATCGCGCGCGAAGAGATCTTCGGACCCATCCTCGCCGTCAGCCGCTTTCGCGACGAGGACGCCCTCCTCCGTGACGTCAACGGCTTGCGCTACGGGCTGTCGGGTTCGGTGTGGACGCGCGACATGCAACGCGCTCTGCGGCTCGCTCAGCGCATCGATTCAGGTCAAGTGGCAGTGAACTATCACGCGGCGATGAGCCCCGAGACCCCCTTCGGCGGCAACAAGGAATCCGGCTGGGGTCGTGAATTCGGGCGCGAGGGTCTCGACGCCTATCTCAAAACGAAGGCCATCAGCATGAACCTGGGGATGCGCTGAGGGATGCCACGGCCGCGCCGTTACTTCGTGGACACGGCCCGCGGCTACGTCCACGTCCAGGACTGTGGCGACGGCGATCGCGTGCTGGCCTTCGTCAGCATCACCTCGTTCGGCGGCGTACTGCTCGACCAGGTGCTGCCCCTGCTGGCGGCGCGCGGCTATCGCGTGCTGGCGTTCGATCTGATGGGTTATGGTCTATCGGACAAGCGCACTCATCCCTGGCTCATTCCCGAATTCACCGACAACCTGTGCGACGCCATCGGGCTCACCGGCGCGGTCCCGCAGGGCTGCATATTCGGCCACTTCGCCGGCTTGGTCGGCGTGGAATATGCCGCGCGGTCGCCCGCCGCCCTGCGGGGTCTCGTGCTGGACGGTACGCCCTTGATCGACCCGGATCGCCAGCGGGCTTACGCACCCGACGATCAACCACCGCCCATCGCCTGGACGGAGGACGGCGCGCATGCGGTGGCCTTCTGGCAGCGCGCCTACGGCCTGCTCAAGCGTTTGAACCCCGACCTACCCCTCGCGACGCAGCCGCCCAACAAGCTTCGCGAGGCCTATCTTGCGTATCTTGCGGTGGCCTGTTTCGAGCCGGGAACCGCGCTGGCCTACCATCGGTTCGATGCGCGGACCCGCATGCGGGACGTCGCCTGCCCGACGCTCGTGATGTGCGCCGACACCGATTGGAATCTGCCGCACCATGCCGCGTGGGTCGCAGGTCTACCCCGCGCGCAGGAACGGCGCTTTGCCGGCGTGCATCCGCTGCATCAGTTGGAGCGCCCGGAACGTGCGGCCGAATACGTCGACGTGCTCGACGCGTTCTTCGCGCCTCTGCTGGCACCGGCCGGGCGCGCCAGCTAATTCCGCGGGGCTACAGGCCCAAGCGCGGCATGCGCACGGGGTCGATGGGGATCGTGGTGGTCTTGTACTGGGTAAAAAAATCTGCGCTCGAGGTCGCGCCGTCGCGGCCGACTCCGGACTCCTTGTAGCCGCCGAACGGTGCTCGCAATTCGCGCATCATCGGGGTGTTGACCCAGATGACACCGGCACGAATGTCCCGGCTGCAGCGCATGACGGCGCCAAGATCCTGCGACCATACATAGGCGACCAATCCGTACAGCGAACGATTGGCCATGTCGACGGCTTCCGACAACGTATCGAAAATCAAGAAGGTTGCGAACGGCCCGAAGATCTCCTCCTGACAGACGCGCGCGCCGTTGTCGTTCGCCAACACCGCCGTCGGTTCCATGAACCAGCCCCGCTCGAATCCAGGTGCGCGCCGCCCGCCGCACAGCAAGCGTCCGCCCTCGCCGGTGGCCACGTCGACGTAGCCGAGCACGCGCTCCATGTGGGCGCGGTAGGCCAGCGGTCCGATTTCGGTGGCAGGATCCATGGGATCGCCGATGCGAATGTTCCGCGTACGGGCGACGAAGCGGTCGATGAAGGCGTCGGCGATCGAGCGCTGCAGCAGGATGCGTGAACCGGCGAGACACTGTTGGCCATTGTTACCGTAGATTCCGAGCAGCGTGCCGTCGAGCGCTTGGTCCAAATCGGCGCTCTCGAACACGATGCTCGCGGACTTGCCGCCCAATTCCAAGATGCAGGGTTTCAAATTGGCGCCCGCCGCCGCCATGATCGAGCGACCCGTGGCCGAACCCCCGGTGAAGCCCACCATGTCGATCCCCGGATTCGCGACCAGGGACACGCCGGTCACACCACCACGGCCGTTCACCAGATTGACGACGCCCTCGGGCAGTCCGGCCTCGTGAAACAGCTCGACCATGCGCAACATCGAAAGCGGCGTGAATTCGGAGGGCTTCAGCACACAGGTGTTGCCGAACGCGATGCAGGTCGCCACGCGCATCGATGCCAGTGCCAGCGGCGCATTCCAAGGCGCGATCAACGCGGCGACCCCTTTCGGCTCGCGGGTCACGTAGGTCAGGTAGTTGCTAGTCTGGGTATACGTCTCACCCGCCAGCGTGCCGGCGACGTCCGCGAACATCTCGAAATTTTTCGCCGCGCGCAATACATGGGGGCGCACGCCCGTGATCGGCAGGCCCGTGTGCATGACCTCGAGCGTCGCGAGTTCCTCGGCATGGGCCTGCAAACGATCGCGGATGGCATAGAGAATCCCCCTGCGCTGATCGATGTCGAGCCGCGGCCAGACCCCGGTGTCGAAGGCGCGGCGTGCGGCGGCGACCGCACGGTCCACTTCGGCGGCATCGGCTTCGCGTAGCACGCACAGCGTCGCCTCCGTAGTTGGATCGACCACCGGCAGATCGACACCATGCGGCCCCAGAGGAACACGCGCACCATCGATCACGCTCGGGATGTGCTCGGGAATGGTCACGGATTGTTGTCGCTGTCGGGACAACCGATAATGATCGCGACGTAACCGCAAGGGCCGGTGCGGCCGGCATGCCCAGTTTTCGAGCCGCCATCCTCGAAAATCACCACCGTACCGGGCGTCACCGCCTGTTCCTGGCCATCCGGTACAACACCGATCGAGAACGCTGGCTTCATGGGGTCTCCGTACGACGCATCACGGCGTATTATCAACAGAAGCGCCGCGTTTGTTAACGCATCGAGAAATATAGCCATCGAACCTGCATATTCATGACTCGGGACGGCCAACGCGGTCGGCATGCCGCATGGTGCGAGGATGGATACCGTCGACACCGAAGTGTTGGTCGTGGGTTTGGGACCGGTGGGCTCGGTGGCCGCATTGTATCTTGCGCGTCACGGCATCCATGTAGTTGCCCTGGAAGCCGGCGCCGTAGGCGCTGCGAGCGATCTGAGAGCGTCCACGTTTCATGCGACCACGCTCGAAATGCTGGATGACATCGGCGCGGCCGATGCGATTCTGGCGCGCGGACTGCGGGCGCCTGTTTACCAGTATCGTGACCGGCAATCGGACGAGACGTTCCGATTCGACCTGGGTGAATTGGCGGACCACACGCGTTTTCCCTTCCGCCTGCAGTGCGAGCAGCATGTCATGGCGCACGATGTGGCGGCGCGGCTGCAACGCGAGTCGACCGCGACGGTAAAATTCGGCGGGCGTCTTTCGCATCTGCAACAGGACGTGGAAGGCGTCACCGCGCAGGTCGAAACCACCACCGGCATCGAGCAATATCGCGCGCGCTACCTGATCGGCGCCGACGGCGCGGGCAGTCAAACACGCAAGTCCCTCGGCCTCGATTTCGCCGGCTGGACCCACGCGGATAAGTATCTGTGCCTCTCGACCGAGCACCCGCTCGACCGTTATTTCGACGGGCTGTGCTACGTCAACTACGTATCCGACCCCAAGGAATGGACCGTCATGCTGCGGGTGCCGGACTTGTGGCGTATCTTAGTGCCCGCCGACGAGACACAGGACGATGCCATGTTGCTGTCGGACGAGAACAAGGACGCCGTCTTTGCGCGTCTGTTGCGGGTGGATAGCCCGATCACGACGCGCCACCGCACGATATATCGGGTGCATCAGCGCGTCGTGCAGAGTTTCGCTCGGGGCCGGGTGTGTCTGGTCGGCGATGCGGCCCATCTCAATAGCCCATTGGGCGGCTTCGGCATGAACAGCGGAATCCATGATGCCGTCAATCTCGGTGACAAACTCAGGCGCATCTTGCGCGAGGGCGGCGCACCCTCGCTGATCGATCTGTACGATCGGCAGCGCCGCGCCGTGACGAACGACTTCATCCAAGCCCAGTCGATCGAGAATACCGCCCTCATGCGCAGGGGCTGGGGCTCGGTGTCGAGTGCGCGCCGCGATAACATGCGGGCGCTGGTCGGCGATCCGGCGGCGCGACGCGCCTACCTGTTGCGCCAGTCGATGTTCACGAGCCTGCAGGATGCCGCCGCCATCACCTGATACGGACGCGCCAACGGAGTAAACACGCTATGGTTGATGCATTGGGCTGGCGAAAAGTATTCGCCGTGCTGGGCCCTTCCACGAATACGGTCGTGCAGCCGGACATGGAAGCGATGCGGCCGGCCGGGGTGACGAATCATTATCGGGACATCTTCGTCGAGGACCCGGTCGCGCTATCGGACGCCGAGTTTCTGGCCGGCGCACAGAAAATCAGCGATGGCATGAAGGACGCGCTGCGTACCGCCCTGACCTGTCGTCCGGACTATCTGGTGCTGGGCGTATCGGCCATCTCATTCACAGGGGGACTGCATGGCGCACAGCGCTTCGTCCAAGAGGTGCGCGATTTCACCGGCCTGCAAATAAGCGTAGGTTCCCTCGCCGCCGCGGCTGCCCTGGAGGCCTACGGCAACATCCGGCGGATCAGCTTCGTCTCACCTTACTATCCCGCGGCCAACGCCCAGGTACGCGCGTTTTTCGAGGATTGCGGCTATACGGTGGTACGTGACATCGCCCTGCAATGCACCAGTTGGACCAACATCGCGCGCGTCGAAACCCCGCGCTTGCGCGGTGCCCTCACCGAACTCGACGGGCCGGACGTCGACGCCATAATTCAAGTCGGCACCAATTTATCGATGGTGCAGCTCGCCGCCCAGGCTGAACGTTGGTTGAACAAACCGGTGGTGGCGATCAATGCCGCCACCTACTGGCACGCGCTACGTGCCTGCGGAATAGACGACCGCGTGCCCGGATTGGGTGGTTTGCTCGAGCAGCATTAAAGGCCCGGCCGGTACCGTCCTCAAGTTGCTCGATGACGTGCGTCCCCTACCCGGCCAGCAGAAAGTCGGCGACCGCATCGGCAAAGCGCTGACGCGGTTTTTGGAACTGCGCGTAGTCGCCGCATCCGGGAATGACGCTGAGCGCCTTGTCGGACGTATCGAGTTCCTCGAAGAATGTTGAGCGAGCGATGCCGCCCTGCATGTAGTTCTGCCGGCCGGCGGCACTGCCGTAGATCATGAGAGTAGGCCGCGTGATGGCGGCTGCGATCGGTGCAATGCTGCCGCGCGCATTTTCGAGCCGGATGCCGTTCGGTGAACGGGGTTCGTGCGCGACGACGAAATCAGCCAGTGCGCGCCGCGCGGCCTCGTCGGTGTACTCTGCTTCCAAGCGATCGTGGAAGTAGTCCCAGCCGCCGCTCCACCACTCCTCCGTGGGATCCGGTGGAATCCGATCGCCACCACCGAGTGCCGGATCCATCAGCGCCAAGCGCGCAACGTGCTCGCCATGTGCCTGTGTGTAGCGGCCGGTGATCCGACCGCCCCAGGACCAACCCGCCAGGTGCGGCCGTGCATGGCCCGTGTCGCGCAGCCACTCGAGCACGGCCGCCAAGTCCTCGATGGCGGCATCCGTATCGACGGAAAACAAACTGCGCGGCGCGTCGGATTTCGCGTAGCCGCGAACCGAGAACGTGACCGCACCGATGCCGCGCGCGACCATCATGTCCATCATCGAATAATCGGTGCCGCCCGGAAAGCCGAAGTCGTATCCCGCCTGTCCGGATAGGTTGGCTCCCTGCACGAGGACGACGACATGCGCGGGGCGCGCCTCGAGCCCCTTGGTGCGCACCGAAAGCCGGCCGCACGGCCCCGCAATCATCAGATCCACTCGATCAGCCATCCCGCGCTCCGCTTCACTCCAGATGTATCATCTATTATACATGTTGGAAATCGTCGTGAAACCGGCAGCCGCGGCTATTTCTTGCGATTCACATCGATGTGCGGCAACCGCACCGTGCCGACGCCCCAGTCGAAGGAAAACCGATAGCCGAAGACATCCGCGATGCTGAGCATCTGGTTGTATTCGATCGTGCGCCCGTCGACGAGGCGGGAAACTCGGATGGCGTGGACCAGCGGCGCACCCACCGCGACGCGCAGATGCTGCGCCTCGTCGGTGTCGGCAGCGATTGCGCCGATCTTCAGATCCGACTCGTGCGGAACGATGCCCTTCTTCTTCAGCAATTCCAGCACGGTCTTGTTGCCGAGACCGCGCCGCGACACGTGCTCGGCGATGTCCCCCGGCACATACGTGCGCAGGATATGCAGCGGCATTTTCCCGCTAAACGCCAAGCGCACGATCTTCAGCACGACCGCGCCGAAGCGGCCGTCAACATCGCTCAAGAACTGCGGAGTGGGCAGGAACGTGAATTCGAGCAGCTTATCGTCGTAGGTGTGGCTCGACGCCGCAATGTAGTCATAGTAAGACATCTCAGGCTGGGAGGCAGCCTCGGTCTGTGGTCGCGTCGGGAAGGTGCCCACGCCATGACGGCGTTCGACCAGACTTTCCCGGTCGAGGCGGTCGAGCACGCGGCGGATGGTCACCCGCGAGGCGCGAAAATCGTCGGCCAGTTGATGTTCGCCGGGCATGGGCCGGTCTACCGGGTAGACGCCTTCGACGAGACGACGGCGCAGCACGATGTAGATGCGATGATGAAGCGGCAGTACGTGGGAGGTAGATTCCACCGCGGATGGGCGTGCGACCGTCGCTCGGCGCCTCGCCGTAGTTTTTTTCATGCGCGCAAGGCTACAAGAAACGCGACATGGCCGCCATCTCGAGCCCCGCCCGGCCAGACGAGCCACGTCCCTGTGGCCCGGTTGCCGCGCGTTAACGCGTCACTTTACGTTACCGCGCAGCGAACTCAGAATTTATACCGAAAGGTGGCGCCGAACGTGCGCCCTTCCGGCAGCACCGCGACCGGAAAGTAGCCGCCCTGGAAGTTGGTGGCGCCGGTGACCGCCGCATCCTGCACCGTCACCGGTGTCTTGTCGTTGGTCAAATTACGCAACCACAGGGACACCGTGAATGGACCCTCGGACAAGCCGGTTTTGAGATTGACGATGCTCTTCGGACCAAAATACCCGGTGTCGATCGGATACTGGTAGTACTGCTTGTCTTCGTAGCGGTAGTCGACACGGCCGAACCAACGCCATTCGTTCCACACCGGGTAGTTTAGATCGAGCGCCACGTTGAAGGTCATGTTCGACTCGTAGGGCGGATGAAGACCATACAAGCTCACCGCCGGGATGCTGGTGCCCGGCGCGTCATGAATCCGGCCGGCGCAGGACGGAATCCCGCTGCACAGCGTCACATCACCGAAATCATAGGCATCCTTCTTGAACTTGGGATCGGCGTAGCTGAAGCCGGCCAATACCTTCGTGCCGTCGACCACCAGCCACGCCGTCGAGAGTTCGAAGCCTCGGGTCGCCAAGCCGCCGTAGTTCGTGGTGATGAAACTTCCAGGCTCCGTTGCGCCGGGCGGCGGCCCGTAAATCTGGTAATTTTTGGCGTCTATGTAGAAAACGTCCGCGTCCAACTGCAGCCGACGGTTGAACAGCGTGGACTTGACGCCCAGTTCATACGTCCAGTTGGTTTCTGGCTGGAACGTCGACAACGCCGGGTTGACGTTGTTATTGAAGCCGCCGACCTTCTCGCCGTTGGCCGCACTGGCATACACCATCACGTCAGGAACGATCTTGTAGCTTAAGCTCTGCCGCGAGGTCACGTCATGAAAGTCCTTGGTGAGTGCGGCGGCGCCGATGGGATTCGCAGTCGATGCGCACGACGTCGAATAGCCCTCGCATCCATAAGGACTGGGTGCGTAGATGGCGGCCAGGTCGTTATAGGTCAGCTGAGTGTCGGTGAAGCGTATTTCGGTGGACAACGTCAGATCCTTGACGATGTCCCAGTCACCGCCGAGGAAACCGGCATAGATCTTGGTGTCTTCGGCATAGGTGGTTTGCTGACCGGAGTATTCCTGTCCACATGGTGTCGCAAAAGGCGCGATGATGTATTGCCCGGCCGGCACCGAACAGGTGCCCTGCGCCAGGTTGAGATTTTCGTAATGGTACGAGGAGGCGTAATAGGCCCCGACGCTGCCCCGTAATGGCTCATCCTGGGGCGAGCGGTAGCGCAGTTCCTCGCTGAAGTCGCGGTTCTTGTCCGTGTAACCGAAGTGTTCGGGTGACAGGACGGTGTTTCCCGTTGCCACGCCGCCGAGTGTGGGACTCGCCGCATTCGCGCCGGTCGGAAAACTCCCGACCGTCGCGCCGGCGGGCAGGTAATAGGTTGCTTGCGGCGTGCCGTATTCCTGGTCATCGAATTCCGCATACTCGTTCGAGCGGATCACATCGTAGCCGGTGAGCGAACTTAAGGTGCCCCAGCCGTAGGTCAGCGCGATTTGTAAACTCGACAAGAACACGTGTCGGCTGTTGCCCGTTTGGCCGTAAGACCCTCCGGGCGCAATGTAGGGCCCTTCGAACGTCGAGTTCGGCACCCGGCCGCAGAACGATTGCGAGTAGCCGTAACCTAATCCCACCGAGCAATTGGCCGGACCGAAACTCGTCGGCGCGGCGGAGTAGACGTCGTCGCCGGAGTAAATGACGGGTCGAATTTCAAGGTGCTCATTCGGCGTGATGTCGAGATTCGCAAGCACATCTTTTTTACTGTAGCCGCCGGCATTCTGGCCGGTGGCATCGTCGCGGTAGGTGCCGTCGAACCGGTCGTAGGACGCAGAAATGCCGCCTTTGAGCAGGCCGTCCAGCAACGGACCGCTGATGCTGCCGCGAACATTTTGCTTGTCGTAGTCGCCGACGCTGCCTTCTATGTAGCCGTGCATCTGATCGGTCGGCTTTGCGGAGACATAGTTGATCGCGCCGGCGTAGGCACTGCGTCCGTAGGTTGCGCTGACGGGCCCCTTGATCACCTCGACCCGGTCGAGATCGATCAGCCCCAGATCGATCGCCGCCGTGTTCGAAATGTAGATGCCATCGAGGAACACCGGCACATTATTGTCCGCGGAGCCGCCGATGTCGGTCTGCCCGCGGATGATGGGCTTGGAGAAGTAATTCGCGCCGGCACCCTCGGTAAACGTGAGGCCCGGCGTCAAGAAGGTCAGGTCGCGCAAGTCGCGTACTCCGGCGGCATCCAAATCGGCGGCCGTGAACGCGGAGACCGCGATGGGCACCGTCTGCAAGTCTTCCGCCACCTTGCGCGAGGTGACGACGATCTCCTCGAGGCCCGAGCTGGACCCGTCGCCGCTCGTCTCGCTGAATGCCGGCGACATGCTGCCGAGCAAGCCGAGGCCGGCGCCGAGCACCACGGCGAGAACGCCGGCGTGACACCGATACGGGATGAAAAACTGCTGCTTGATGCCCCAGGTTCGCATGTTGTTTTCTCTCCACGGCCGAGCGATTGAAAGATGACCTCAAGGCTGACAGTGCATGTAGGTCATCCACATTAATACTTCCGCTTCCTCATTCAGCTATTCCCCCAGCGCATAACTCGGCGGTCCCGCACCGCCGATTCCCCGGTCTCTCACGATCATGGGCGCTCCGCGGTTATCTCACGGCCCGGTTACGTGCGACACATCGCCGTTATTCGCATGTGTGAATTGCCGGGCGCGGACGGACGGCGCTCATCCAACCGTGGCGCAGGCCATACAGGCGTTGACTTTGACGGCCGTAATGGACCAAGCTCGTTCATGGAAATTCAGCAGCTGCGCCACCTGATCGCCGCGGTTCAATATGGAAATCTGCTGAAGGCCGCGGATGAGAGTCATATATCCCAATCAGGCCTCAGTCGCAGCATCAAAAGTTTGGAAACTCGGCTCGGTGTGCCACTGCTGGTGCGCAAGTCCACCGGCGTGGAACCGACGGTGTTCGGTTTGAGTCTCATTCGCCGGGCCCATGTCATCATCAGCGAAGCCGCGCATTCCGTGCGTGAGATCCGCGCCATCGAACAGGCGCAAATCGGCGAGGTGACGCTGGGAATCACCCCGAACTACGCACACCATCTCATTCCCAAGGTGATCGCCGACATCGCCGCCGAGCGACCTGCCATGCGGCTCACCGTCATCGCCGCGTCGTTCCTGCATCTCATCGAAAAATTGAAAGTCGGTGACATCGACCTGGCGTTTGGATTTCTGGGTGCTATCGAAGAAAGCCCCGACGTGCGCGTGGAGGAGGTAACCGAATCGTATTCACGGGTGATCGCCGGTAGCCACCACCCGTTGGTGACGAAGCACGGCGTGAGCCTCGACGATCTGGCGCTCGCTCATTGGGCCATGCTCGGAGGCGAAGGCTTTCAACGTAATTTCCTCAATTTTTTCTACTGCCGTGGACAGACCATTCCGGCACAGGCGCTCAAGACCGATTCAATCGCGCTGCTGAAACGGGTGGTCATGGCCAGCGATCTACTCACCATCCTGCCCGAGGAGGCGGTCGAAGCGGAAATTGCGAGTGGCGACCTCGTTCCCCTGGTTTGCGAGACACCGGCCGAATTCGCGCGGGTCGGATTCGTATTTCGCGTAGAAAGCCTCGTGACGCCGCAGATGCAGCTGATGATCACCCGCATTCGCTCCGCCAGCCTGGCGGGTTCACGTACCTTCAGCACCAGCGCTGCCCGCGCAGCCACCGCGCTCGACGCGACCTGACCACCCAGGCGACGGCGCCGGCGCTATGAGTAGAGCGCATCGCGGCACGCCATTTTCACCGTGTCAATGCGCTGAACACTCGGTATCGTTCCAACGCATGAAAAATAACAACACCCCCCTCGTTTCCGCTCTAGAGCACCGTTTCTCCGTGTATCGCCGGCTCCTTGCCTCACCGGTCGATGAGCCCGTGCACTGGTGGTACTTCGGTACCGTGCTCGTCAGATTGGACGGGATGCCCGCGTTTCCCGCCATCAACGCGGCGACACTCATGGTGTACCGCACCGAGACGTTGTCGAAAGAACGCTTTGCGATCCACTGGGATGAGGTCGGTTATTTCGCCGACTACGTGACCGGCAAACCCCTCGAATCTTGGCTGAATCCGGTGACCGGTCAACGCGTCGCCGCGCCGCAGAGTTTTGCCGAAGGACCGGCACGCTATGACGTGTCGCAAACCGCCGATGGGGTGGCGGTATCGTTGACTCAGCCCGGCGCCACCGTCAATTCGATCGAAGTCGAGTGGACCTTCGACTCGGACCGCGTATCGATCGTGCAACGGGAACGCAAGACGCGAGGTTTCCCCGAAGCCGACGGTCGCCTCCCCGACCCGGACTCGGCGTCGGGTTTCGAAGCCGTCACCACGCTCGCGTTCATGGATCGGCGCTCCGCCGACGGCAGGCAGACCCAGGCGCTGTACGAGTTTGCGCTGGCGGGGGCACCGCCCTGGATGGGCCTCGATCCGAAGTCCAATCCTCGCGCCACCGTTTGCGGCGTCATCGTCAAGGCCCCCGTCGGTGGGCCGCCGCGGCCTGATTCCGACGCTATTTTGCGCAAGATGTTCCCGGCCTTCTTTGCGAGGCACGGCGCGTGAGGCGGCGCGCCGCATGAAACGAGGTGTCACGTGAAACCGCGCGTCGCGTGCTTACGGCGCGGTACGCGGTGCCTTGACCCAGCTTGACGCCTGGTTCGGATCCCCTTTGCCGGACCAGCGCGCCACGTCGGGGTAGGCGTACACCGGCCGCGTCTGATCGTACACAGTAGAACTCAGCGGAAAACGCAAGCGTGGCAGACCGCCATAATTTTGTTCGGTCTTCAGATGGAATACGGTCACGGCGTCGGGCGCTTGATTCTTCTCGACCCAATTCTCCAAGTAGGTGATCCAATCCACCGTGTCCCCGCCGGGGCCGCGACGGCAATGGTTCATGCCGGGCACCATGAAATTGCGAAAAAAAGTCTTGGTGGATTTTTCGCCGCCGAGAACCCGAGTGGCTGTTTCGTAATAGTCCACCGTGGCGCGCGGCGGAATCTCGTTGTCGTCCCAGCCGTGGTAGAGGATCAGCTTACCTCCCGCGGACTGGAATTTCCGCAGATCGGGATTTTGCGCATCGTAGATGTATTCGTTCATGGCCAGGCGCTGCGGATCGCGGTCGTAATCGAAACCGCCCAGGTCATACGACGGGCCCTCGGGATAAAAGAACCCCAGGTCACCGACGAATTGAGATCCAAACGACCCTTTGCCCCCAAGATTGAAGCCCATCGCGCCATTCGCGCCGATGAAAGCCGGCGTCCAATAATATTCGGACCCGCGCTCCATGCCGAAGTACAAGGGTCGGCCGGTCGAGTCGGAGGCGCCCTGATAGATTTTGCGCACCACGGTGACCTCGGCAGGCGTGAGACAGGAGGCCGGATCCGCGGCGGGTTTGCCGGCGCCGGCGTTGGGGCATTGGATTTGTGCCGGATCCCAGTGGCATCGCCGGGGATCCTGCAGCAGACCGTCCTTCAAACCATCGAGCGCGTCGCAGGATGACAGCACCGCCGCGTGAATCATCGGCAGCTTGGCCGCGTCGAGAATCGGCTTTTGGTCGGCACCCACGTTGGCTCGCGCGCTCCACGACATGAATAGCGGTAGGTCCCCCGTCTCATTCCACGGGGGAGCGCCGGCGATGATGCCGTCGAAATCCTGCGGAAAGCGCTCGGCCTCGACCATGCCCTGTCGGCCACCGGTAGAGCAGCCCATGAAGTAGGCCTGCGATGCGAATTTTCCGTAGAAGTCGCCGATCACGACCTTGGCGACCAGCGTGACCACATGCGTGGCACGAAATCCAAAGTCGATCTGACCTTGGATGTTCTCGTAGCCGTAGAGGGCCATGCCCCCGTTACCCTTGTGTCCCATGTCGGTGACCACGACCGCATAGTTGCGAACCAAGGCCTCTTCGGCCTGCGCCGTGAAGAAGTTGCCGCACATGCCGCCGCACCCCTGCATCATGAACTTACCGTTCCAGGTGGTCGTCGGCATCCACAACACGTAGCCGATGCTCGGCGCAACGATGCCTTGGACTTGGCACACCTCCGGTAGGTCACGCTCAGCCGGCACGACCTTGGCTTCGGTGATGGTGCTCGGGGCGTCCGGCACCTGTGCCAGTTGTGCCATGGTCTTGGAGTTGTAGACGGCAAGGTCTGTGCAGCTTTGCTGGGTCCCGGCCGCGGCACTCTCACTCAACGCCGCAGCCTCGCCGAACGCCGGCGCCAGCACGGAACCGCACAGGATCAGCAACCCCGCGAGGCGGACGAGGCATTTCTTCGAGGACATGGCAATGGCTCCGCAATCAGGGCATTGGTAGGTAGCTGTCGGCAAGCTGCGGGTCGCCCTTACCGCGGTACACCGCGAGAGCGGGGAACGGATACAAAGGCCGGGAGAACTGCACGTTGTCGGGCGCCGGTGGAAAGGACAGATCCGGGAAAAGACTTTTGTAGTGGGTCAGTTTTTGCACAACGATGCGTTCGGGCGCCGCGCCCTGTTCGACCCATCGAATGATGTCGGCCAACGAATCGAACACGTCGGCGCCGGCATTGTCGCCGGCGAAACAATGACCGACTCCGGGCATGAGAAAATAGCGGAAGAACTGGCGGGTCTGCGCCGGTCCACCGGCCGTCCGCACGGCCGTCTCGTAGTAGCGGGTGGTCACCGACGGTTGCACGATGACGTCGTCGATACCCTGCATCATGATGAGCTTACCGCCGGCCTCGGCAAACGCACTCAAATCCGGATTGGTCGCCTCGTGCAGCGACTGGTAAATGCCGCGCACGCTGGAAAATCGTGCGACGTCGTAGTCTGCCAGCGATACCGTCGGACCCGCCCGGCGCAGTTCCTCCCAGACGGGTTCGTCGACACGCACCCAATTGAGCATGAAATCCCACATCGACGTCGGCTTGTCGTTACTCGACACGTATCGGTTCAGCCATTGCGATTCCGAGCCGATCGGCAAACCGGCGCGCGCGCGCGTCGACCCCGGCGGCTGCGGAGGACCCAAATAGGCGCGCCGCACGGCATCCAACTGAACCACATCCAGGCAACCGCGAACGGGGTTGCGCGCGCAGGCGATTTCCGCAGGGTCGAAATCACAGCGCCGTGGATCGCTGACCACCCCGTCGACCACGCCGTCGCGCTTGTCGCACCGGCTCATGACGGCCTGAGTCAGTGTCTTCGCGTTATCCAGCTTCAGTAGCGAATGGCCGGCGCGGTCGCTCAAGGACTGCAACGCCCAGATGATGGCGTCGCCGGCGCTTTCACTGAGGGCCGGGCATTTAGCGACGATTCCCTGATAATCCGTCGGATAGCGCTGCGCCTCGAGCAGCGCCTGACGGCCGCCGGTGGAATTGCCCACGAAATAAGCGCGGCCGGGCATGCGCCCATACAGAGCGGATGCGATGGCTTTGCCGGCGACCGTGGCGACATGGGTGGCACGAAAACCATAGTCGATCTGCGCCTGCGGATTATCGATCGCCCACAACAGGTCGTTGGTGTCGCGGCCCGTATGGCCCATGTCGTTGAACATCGCCACGTCGCCGCGGCGTACCATGGGACGCCAAATGTTCGATGCGTCGACGCGCTCGATCACACCGCAGGCGCCACCGCAGCCGATGCCGTCGAAACGGCCGCTCCATTGATCGAGCGGCATCCAAAGGTAGAATTGGACCTGAGGCCAAACATAGGCGCGCACCTCGCAATACGCCGGCGTGTCGGCCTTGGCATCGGCATCGACCACCCGGCTGGAGACGATGCGGGTGGCTGCGTCCATCACCCCGCTGAAATCCCGACCGACCAGCCCGGTGCAGCGCGCCGCGATCGTGCCGGAGCCCGACGCGCCGTCCAGCACGTCCGGCACGTCCGCGCGAACGCCGTGCACGGCTGCCAACGACATCACGAAAACCATCATGAGCGCATACAGCATCGACGCCGACGACGTACGGTCCACGCGGTGCCCGCTCACGGTGCGGCGACGAAGCACCAATAATTCCATGATCCGAAACGCCCGTTGCATGATCCGACACACCCGATCCACCGAGCGGCTCACGGTCAGCATATAGTCTCCTGCGGGATGACCTATCAATGCGCCGACATAGTAATGCCAAAGATGTACTCTGTACCAGACATCTAGGCAAAACTGTTTGGCGCTTTACCACCATCGACGACTGGAAAACATCATGGGTGATTCGTTATGACGCGATTTCTCGGTTACAAGCCGCTCGG
This sequence comes from uncultured Acetobacteraceae bacterium, assembly GCA_964658135.1. Taxonomy (GTDB): domain Bacteria; phylum Pseudomonadota; class Gammaproteobacteria; order Steroidobacterales; family Steroidobacteraceae; genus Bog-1198. Next base: position 26,764 of record CAZZXZ010000033.1, read on the forward strand.
TGAAGGTCGGTACCGCGAAACATCGGGCCTGTATTGGGAAGACTTCGTACCAGGCGAGTCCTTCGAACATCGACCTGGCCGGACCCTGCTCGAGGCCGACAACACCTGGTTCACCCTTCTCACCATGAACACGC
>CAZZXZ010000034.1:0-25855 GCA_964658135.1 uncultured Acetobacteraceae bacterium
CCGCGCGCGCGCGCGCCCTGGTACAACGGCACGGGGGTCGGCTTGTACGTGCTCGGCATGTTGGTGACGGCTTTTGCCGTCAGAACGCTGAGCGCATGAGCCGCGCGTTGCTTACGGGAAGCGCGGACCACACCCCTGCGGGGTTGAACTGGTTCGGGATCGTTCGGCTGGGCCTCGTCCAGGCAGCCATCGGCGCCGTGGTGGTCGTGGTCACCTCCACACTCAATCGGGTGATGGTGGTCGAATACGCGTTACCCGCCGTGCTGCCGGGCATCCTGGTCGCCTTGCATTATGCGGTGCAAATGATCCGGCCACGTTTCGGTTTCGCTTCGGACGTGCGCGCACGGCGTACTCCGTGGATCGTCGGCGGCATGTCGGTGCTCGCGCTCGGCGGGATCCTGTGCGCCGAATCGACGGTGCAGCTTGCGGCCCATCCGCGGCCCGCCTTGCTGCTCGCGGTCGTGGCTTATGTGCTGGTGGGATTGGGCGTCGGTGCTGCGGGCACGTCGCTGCTCGTACTGCTCGCCAAACGGGTACAAGCCAGCCGTCGCGCCGCCGCCGCCACCATCATGTGGATACTGATGATTGCCGGCTTTGCCGTCACGTCGTCCACCGTCGGCCATTTTTTGGATCCTTTTTCACCGCGCCGCCTGATCTTCGCGACGGCCGGCGTGGCGGCAATCGCCTGGCTCGTCGCCGTCGCAGCCTTGAGCAATCTCGAGGGTTCACGTGACGCCGGGGAAGGGTCACGCCACCCCGGCACAAGATCACACAACCCGGAGGCCGAGCCGGAACGCGCAATCTCGTTCGCGGCGGCTCTGCGGCGCGTCTGGGCCGAACCCACGGCGCGCCGCTTTACGCTGTTCGTTTTCGTGTCGATGCTGGCTTACAGCGCACAAGAACTGCTGCTCGAACCGTTTGCCGGGTTGGTGTTCGATTATTCGGTGGGTGAGTCGGCGCAATTATCGGGGCTTTGGCATGCCGCGGCACTGGTGGGCATGATCGGTGTGGGTGTGGCCTGCAGCGGTGTCCGGCGTCTGGGCACGCTGCGCGGCTGGACCATCGGCGGCTGCATCGCATCCGCGGTCGCTTTGTTGAGTCTTGCGGCTGCCGGAATCGTCGGGCCGCTTTGGCCGCTTCGTGCGTCGGCCGTGTTACTCGGCGTCGCGAACGGTGCGTTCGCAATCGGCGCCATCGGTTCCATGATGGAGCTGTCGCACGCCGGTGGCGCGGCCGATGCGGGTGTCCGCATGGGTTTATGGGGTGGCGCCCAGGCGATTGCATTCGCCATCGGCGGGCTCGTGAGCACCGCCATCGTGGACATTGCACGACATCTTTTCACTGCGCCGGCGACCGCGTTCGCCATCGTGTTTGCAGCCGAAGCCAGCCTTTTTTTATTGGCTGCACGCTGCGTCGCTCAAGTGGATCAACAGGCCGAGAGTCACTCGGCTCCTATGCAGGCGGTATCGTTATGACCAATCAATCCTTTGAATTCGATGTCGTCGTGGTCGGTGGGGGGCCTTCGGGCGCGACGGCGGGTACCGACCTGGCGCGTCAGGGGTTCAGGGTCTGTGTGCTCGATCGCGCCGGCCGCATCAAGCCCTGCGGTGGCGCAATACCTCCAAAACTCATCGAAGAATTCGAGATTCCGGACGCTTTGTTGGTAGCGCGCGTGAATTCCGCACGCATGATCTCGCCGGCCGCGGTCGCGGTCGACATGCCCATCGAGGGCGGCTTCGTGGGCATGGTGGATCGGGAGTTTTTCGATGCCTGGCTGCGCCGCCGCGCCGCAACCGCCGGTGCCGATGTTCGGCAAGGTAGCTTCGAGCGGATCACGCGGGATGCCGAAGGCGCCGCGATCGTGCATTACAAAGAGCGCGGCGGCGAGTCGCGACAGCTGCGGACTCGGGCCGTCATCGGTGCCGACGGTGCGATGTCGGCCGTCGCCAAGCAATGCGTGCCGGGTGCGGATAAAATTCGCTACGTGGCCGCTTATCACGAGATCGTGCGGGTGCCGAAAGCCGTCGGTGCCGACTATTCACCCACTCGCTGCGACGTGTACTACCAGGGTAAGCTGTCGCCCGATTTTTACGCCTGGATATTCCCCCATGGCGAGACGGCGAGCATCGGCGTCGGCAGTGCGCGCAAAGGCTTTTCGCTGCGCGGTGCGGTGGGGGATTTGCGGCAGGCGGCAAATATCGGAAACTTCGAAACGGTACGTCGTGAGGGAGCGCCGATCCCCATGAAGCCCCTGCGCCGCTGGGACAACGGTCGCGACGTCGTGTTGGCGGGTGATGCCTCCGGTGTCGTGGCTCCGGCGTCGGGGGAAGGTATCTATTACGCCATGGCGGGGGGCCGGTATGCCGCGTCGGCAGTGGCGAAATTGCTGCAAACCGGGGATGTTCGCGTGTTACGCGAAGCACGGCGGGATTTCATGAAGAAACATGGCATGGTCTTCTGGGTGTTGGGAATCATGCAGCGCTTTTGGTACTCGACCGATAAGCGGCGCGAACGTTTCGTGAGCATCTGTCGCGATCCCGACGTACAGCGGCTGACCTGGCAGGCCTACATGCACAAAAAATTAGTGCGCGCCAAACCGCTCACACACATGAGGATTTTTGCCAAGGACATGGCGCATCTGCTGGGGCTCGTGCGAGCGTGATGCAGGCCCATCACGGGCGTGCCAGGCCCATCATTGCCGCCGCCGTGTCTGCGACGGGCGTTGCTATGTTGGGCGCGCTCACCACGCAACTCGGCCCTTGGTATTACGCCCTGCGCAAACCCAGCTGGCAGCCTCCCGATTGGCTGTTCGGACCCGCGTGGACGGCCATTTTTGCGCTCGCTGCGCTGGCTGGGCTCGTGTACTGGCGCAGAGAGGAAAGCCGGGACGGCCGTTTGCAGATTCTTGGGGCATTTGCTTTGAACGCCTTTCTGAACACGTTCTGGAGCTTGTTGTTCTTCAGGCTCGAGCGGCCCGATTGGGCACTTTTCGAGGTCGCCTTCTTATGGGCGTCGATCGTTCTGCTCATCGTGCTGCTGGCACGCGCCTCGCGCGCGGCGGCATGGCTGCTGGCGCCTTATCTCGTATGGGTCAGCTTCGCGGCATTCCTCAACTGGACCATCGTGGCCATGAATTCGCCGTCGGCGATTCATGGCTGAGCTATTTCAGACGGGCCGCATCGTCGATGTCATTCTCGCGTTGATGTTGGTCGAGGCAGTGGTGCTGAGCGCGCTGTTCGCGAAACGTGGGCGCGGTATCGCGCCACTGCCGCTGGTCTTGAATTTCGCCGCCGGTGCCGCGCTGCTGCTGGCGCTGCGCGCAGCCCTTCTGCATTCTGATTGGCGCGCCGTCGCGCTCTGGCTCATCGCGGCTTTTGCCGGCCACCTGGGCGACATGCTGCTGCGTTCCGGGGCGCCCAAGCCTGACCTGTCGGGCGCGAACTAGCTCGAGGGACTATACTACCGGCGTTTTTTCAAGGATCACCATGCCCTATTACCGTGCCGTAGCTCCAGCGGCGGCGCCGGCACCCGAGCGAATCGGCGTGCTGCTCGTCAATCTGGGTACGCCGGATTCGCCGTCGTTCTTCGCCGTTCAGCGTTACTTGCGCCAGTTTCTGGGCGACCGCCGGGTGATCGATACGGCACGCTTGGTATGGCTGCCGCTGTTGTACGGCATCATCCTGCCGCTGCGTCCGATCCGGACGGTGCGCAACTACCGAAAAATCTGGCTGAGCGATGGCTCGCCCTTGGCGGTTTACTCAAAGCGTCTGACCGACAAGGTGGGCGCGCTTCTCGGGCAGAGTGCCGGCGATGGGCTGCGCGTGGAATTGGCGATGACGTACGGCAATCCCAGCATCGCCGGTGCGGTTAAAACGCTCGCCGAGCAAAATGTCAGGAAGCTCTTGGTCGTGCCGCTGTATCCCCAATATTGTTCGTCGACCACGGGTTCCGTGTTCGATCGAACCTGTGCCGTCCTGCGCCGATGGCGTTGGCTGCCCGAGGTTCGTTTCGTCAACGATTATTACGACGATCCGGGGTATATCGCCGCGCTCACGGCCAGCATCGAAACGCATTGGGCGGCAAACGGCGGTCGGTCACACTTGATGTTGTCGTATCACGGCATACCGGCGGTGTACGTCAAAGAGGGCGATCCTTATCAAGCGCAGGCCGAGGCAACCACGCGGTTGTTGGTGGCAAGTCTCGGTCTTCAAGAGGGTGAATGGTCGCACTGCTATCAATCGCGCTTCGGATCGGTGGTGTGGCTGCAGCCGTATACCGAAGATACCCTCAAGACTTTGGTGAAGCGTGGCCTGCGCCAGGTGACCGTGGTATCGCCGTCCTTCGCGGTGGATTGCCTGGAGACGTTGGAAGAGGTCGCGATGGAATATCGCGAAAAGTTCCTCGAACTGGGCGGCGAGCAGCTGACACTCGTACCTGCGTTGAACGATCGCGACAGTCACGCACAGGCGTTGGCGTCCATCATCCGGGCGCAGATCAGCGATTGGGTGTGAGGTTTCGTGGCGATCCTCGCGCTCCTGGTATTGTGCATTTGGGTATACCTGTTCTTCCTGCACGGGCGTTTTTGGCGGTCTGGCCCTGAATTGTTGCCGTCCCGTCCGGTGTCGTTGCCGGACGTCGACATCGTGGTGCCGGCACGCGACGAGGCCGAGACCATTGGCCGGGTCATCGCTTCATTGTTGGATCAGGATTATGCCGGGCGGTTTCGAGTCATCTTGGTCGATGACGATTCGAGCGACGGTACGGTGCGCGAAGCGGGCGTCGCCGCGCGGCTGACCGTCATTTCAGCCGGCGCGAAGCCGGCCGGCTGGTCGGGTAAATTGTGGGCGCTGAACCAAGGGATTGTTGCGAGCTCGGCGCCGCTCTTGTTGTTCGCGGATGCCGATATCGTCCACGATCGACGCCATGTCTCTGCGCTCGTGGCCCGGCTCGATTTCCCGCGCGTCGATCTGGTGAGCGAAATGGTGCGCTTGAATTGCGAAAGTCTGCCGGAACGTGCCTTGGTGCCGGCATTAGTATACTTTTTTCAGATGCTGTATCCGTTCAGCCGGGTCAACGATCCGCGGTCCACCGCAGCGGCCGCGGCCGGCGGAACGGTATTGATTCGACGCGGCGCGTTACAACGGATCGGCGGCATCCAGGCGATCCGAAGCGCGCTCATCGACGATGTCGCGCTGGCCAAGGCGGTCAAGCGCAGCGGCGCAATTTATTTGGGTCATTCGGGACTGGCAGTGTCGATACGCCGGTATGCCCGATTCGCCGACATCTGGGATATGATTTCGCGAACGGCATTTACGCAGCTGCGTTACTCCGTCGGGCTTTTGCTGTTGACCTTGATCGGACTCACCGTCGTGTGGTGGCTGCCGCTGGCTTACGGCCTTAGGGCCCGTGGTTGGCCGCAACTGTGCGGTGTGGGGGCCTTCGCGCTCGGCGCATTCAGCTATTGGCCAACCCTGGCGCGCTACCGCCGCAGCCGATTCTGGTCCTTGCTGCTGCCGGCGATCGCGCTGTTCTACATGGCCGCCACCATCGGTTCGGCGGTAGGTTACTGGCGCGGCAGCGGCGCGCGATGGAAGAATCGCGACTATGGCGAACAGAGCCGACAGCATGAATGAGCCTTTGCCGCCGGCGTTGTCGGGGGAACGTCTGCGATTGGCGGGGCCGGCAGGCGAACTCACCGTGTACAAGGAGGGCGGTGGCGCGCCGCTCCTCTTGATCCATAGTATAAATGCCGCGGCGTCCGCCGCCGAGATGCGGCCGCTGCATCAGCATTTTCGCGCGCTGCGCACTGTCTACAGTATCGATCTTCCGGGCTATGGATTATCCGAGCGGGCCGACGTCGACTACTCGCCGCGCATCATGACCGATGCCGTGCTGGCGAGCGGCGAGCGTATCCGGCGGGACTTTCCCGATGTCCGCGTGGATGCCGTCGCGGTGTCGTTATCGTGTGAATACCTGGCCCGGGCGGCCGTCGAAGCGCCGGAGCTGTTCGGTCGGATTGCGCTGGTGAGCCCGACGGGTTTCAACAAGAATATCGTGCGCCGGGCGCCGACCGGAACGACGCGCGGCGTGCCTTGGCTATTACGCGCCTTGCGCGGTCCGGGCTGGGGACGGTGGCTTTTCGAGCAATTGACCCGGCCGGCCGTGCTGCGCTATTTTTTGGGACGCACGTGGGGGTCCAAGGCCATCGACGAGGAATTATGGCGCTACGACATGCTCACCTCGCGGCAGATCAACGCCGAATTTGCGCCGCTGCGGTTTTTATCGGGATTCTTATTCAGCGCCGACATTCACACCGTTTACGACGCGTTGTCGCAACCGATCTGGATGAGTCACGGAATCCGTGGCGATTTCACCGATTACGGCGGAAAAACCCGGTTGAGCGAGCGCGCCAATTGGCGTTTCACGACGTTCCCGACCGGTGCCTTGCCCTACTTCGAAGTAACCGAAGAGTTCTGTACCGAGCTCGAGCGATTTCTCGGTTAGCGCCGGCCAAACGGCTTCCTGGCCGTCTTGCATTAAAGGTGCCACCAGTGCTAGATTTCCGGGCAATGAACACGGTCGCCCACGAGTTTTTCATGTCCGCCTGCGGTGCGCTGCGGCCGATGTCGCTCGTGCTGCGGCTGCGCCGCTAGGCGCTCAACACTCGCGCTAACGGTCGGCGCCGACAAGACCGGACTTCTCCCAACCCCCCTCGACCGCCGTGTCGACGCATGCTCCCTTTCAGCGAGAGACCCTTCATGTTACGCAACCCTTCGGCCAAGTACGCATCCTTCAAACCCGTCGACATTCACGGGCGAACGTGGCCCGACCGCGTGATCGCCACGCCACCGATGTGGTGCAGCGTAGATCTGCGCGATGGTAATCAAGCCTTGATCGAACCCATGGACGCGGCGCGCAAGCGGCGCATGTTCGACATGCTGGTCAAGGTCGGCTTCAAGGAAATCGAAGTCGGCTTTCCGGCCGCTTCGCAAACCGATTTCGATTTCGTTCGAGAAATCATCGATCAGCGCCTGATTCCTGATGACGTTACCATCCAAGTCCTCACGCAAGCCCGGCCTGAATTGATTGCGCGCACGTACGAGTCGGTGCGCGGCGCGAGGCGTGCCATCGTGCATGTCTACAATTCGACCTCGGTGGCACAGCGTCGGGTGGTGTTTCGCACGGATCGGGCCGGCATCATCGATATTGCGGTGCGGGGTGCCACCGAAGTCCGTCGGCAGGCCGAGCGCGATCCCGGGACTGAGTGGGTATTCCAGTACAGTCCGGAAAGTTTTACCGGCACGGAACTCGACTTCGCGGTCGAAATCTGCGATGCCGTCAACGCCGTATGGGAGCCGACGCCGGCTCGTAAATCGATCTTGAATCTTCCGGCCACCGTGGAGATGGCCACGCCCAACGTCTATGCCGATCAAATCGAATGGTTCTTACGCCACGTCGGGCACCGCGAGTCGCTGATACTGAGCGTGCATCCGCATAACGACCGCGGTACCGGCGTCGCGGCTGCGGAATTGGCCGTCATGGCGGGAGCGGAACGCGTGGAGGGCACTTTATTCGGCAACGGCGAGCGTACCGGCAATGTCGACATCGTGACATTGGCTCTGAACCTTTATACGCAAGGCGTTGATCCTATGCTGGATTTTTCAAACATCAACGAGGCGGCGCGTTGCGCGGAAGCGTGTAACCAGCTACCCATTCATCCGCGGCACCCGTACGTGGGAGATTTGGTGTTCACGGCATTTTCTGGATCGCATCAAGATGCCATCAAGAAGGGGCTGGCCGCGCGCGCCGCGGGTGATCTCTGGGACGTGCCCTATTTGCCCGTGGATCCCGCCGATCTCGGACGATCGTACGATTCCATCATCCGGGTCAATAGCCAATCCGGCAAGGGCGGGGTGGCCTATCTGCTCGAGCGTGACTTCCAAATAGTGATGCCTCGCCGTCTGCAGATCGAGTTCAGTCAAGTAGTACAATCTGCCGCAGATATCACAGGTAAAGAATTGAGTTCGCAAGAGTTATGGGAGCTTTTTTTTAGCGAGTATCTGTCGCCTCGCGAGCCTTTTGTGTATCGGTCCCATCAATTGTCCGCTTCCACCGATGGTGCCGATACGGAACGGTTGGCGTTGCAAGTGGAGCGCGAGGGACGTGCGGAGACCTGGCACGGCCAGGGTTCGGGACCTATCGATGCCATGGTGAAAGCCATCGGTCTGCCGTTCGACGTATTGTCGTACGAGGAGCATTCGCGCGGCGAGGGCAGCGGGGCGAAGGCGGTCTCGTACATCGAGATCACCACCCGAACGCGCCGCACCTTGTTTGGCGCCGGCATGCACTCGAACATCATTACGGCCTCGTTACTGGCCATTTTGTCGGCGGTCAACCGCGCGGTCGCGCAGGGAGCCCTACCGGCTCGCGCGGACTCTGCCCTGACGGGGACGTAGATTGGGCTGGACGCAAGAAAATCATCATGCTAGTTGAATGCCGGACAGAATCGGCTATAGTGCGCAGCTTCATGCATCCGGCATATCGATCCTATTGATTTCAAGGGCTTTTCTCGAACAATGACCGAACGCGAAGACGAACATTTTGATATCGACGATGAGTTTCTCGGCGAAGCCGAGGAATCTCATGATTTCGATCCGTTGATCGAACGGGCCGAGCGGCGACCAAAAGCGGCCGCCGCGGGCAAGCGCGGCAAGGCGGCGTGGAGTCGCGTCGAGGATGTGCTCGCCGAGCGCCAGTTGGAAAAAGAGCTGAAAGAAATTTTTGAAGATGATTGACCCTGCCTTCGCTGCCGCTGCCTTCGTTTAAGTACGTCTCTTCACTGTCGTGTTTGCCAACAACCCGGACTGGGTAGTCCTCAAATTCGGCGGCACCAGCGTGTCGTCCGCCGCCAATTGGCACAATATTGCTACGGTTTTGCAGGAGCGAACGGCGGCCGGTCTGCGGCCGGTGGTCGTGCATTCCGCGGTGTCGGGCGTTACCGACCGCTTGGAGGCCCTGCTGGCGGCCGCGGCGCTGCACCGACAGGCCGCGGTGCTGGAGCAGATCGATGCGACGCATCGAGAGCTCGCGCGCACCATGTCCCTCGTGCCGAGCGCGCAATACGCTGCCTTCATCGACGAATTGCGGCGTATGGCGGACGCCGTCGCCACCACCGGTGAACTCAGCGACAAAACTCGCGCTCGCGTGATGGCCATGGGCGAGTTGCTGGCTACGTCGCTCGGTGTGACCTTCCTGAATTCTCGAGGCATAGAGACGGTATGGGTGGATGCGCGTCAGGTGTTGCGTGCCGAGCACCGGCCGGGGGGAAGCGAGCGCGGGAACTTTTTATCCGCCACCTGCGACTTCTCACCCGACGCGGTGCTGCAGGCCGAATGGCAGGCGCTGGGCCGGGTCATCATCACGCAGGGTTTCATTGCCGCCAACGACTTGGGCGACACCGTGTTGTTGGGGCGCGGGGGATCCGATACGTCGGGCGCGTATTTCGCTGCCAAATTGGCGGCGCGAAGGCTCGAGATATGGACCGATGTGCCGGGTTTGTTCAGCGCCAACCCACGCCTCGTGCCGACCGCTCGCCTGTTGCGGGTGCTGCACTACGACGAGGCTCAGGAAATCGCGAGCAACGGCGCCAAAATTCTGCATCCCCGCTGCGTGTTGCCCGTGCGCCAGTACAATATTCCGCTGCACGTGTATGCGACCCAGGCGCCCGGTTTGGAGGGCACGGTCATCTCGGCGGCCATAGCCGACAGCGCCGCGCTGGTCAAAGCCATTGCGATCAAGAAAGGCATTACGTTGATCTCGATGGATAGTCCCGGCATGTGGCATCAGGTGGGATTTTTGGCGGACGCATTTCAGGTGTTCAAGGAACAAGGGATGTCGGTCGATCTGGTGTCGACGTCGGAGACCAACGTCACCGTGTCGCTCGATCCCGCCGCCAACACCCTCGATCCTGCGGCGCTCGAACGCCTGACGGCGGCGTTGAGTACCTTGTGCGGAGTCGCGATCCTGGGTCCGTGCGCGTCGTTGAGTTTATTGGGCCACAACATTCGCGGCATCCTTCACGAGCTCGGCGCGGCGTTTGAATTGTTTCAAGATCACAAGGTCTATCTGGTCACACAGGCGGCGAACGACTTGAACTTCACGTTCGTCATCGACGAGCCGCAAGGCGATCGGCTGGTTCATCAACTGCACGAGCGGTTGATTCAAAGCGTCGGTTCGGACCAGGTCTTCGGGCCCACCTGGCAGCAATTGTTCGCAGCCAAGCACAGTACGCCGCCGCTGCCGAAGTGGTGGGATGAACCGGACAAGCGCCGACGTCTGTCCGCGATCGCCAAGCGCGAATCCGCGGCTTTCGTCTACGACGTAGCCACCCTGCAAGCGAGCATTGCGGCCGTTCGAGCCGTCACGTCGGTGGCCCGGTGGGCGTATGCCATGAAGGCCAATTGGCATGCCGGTATCCTGCGGCGGTTGTATGCGGCCGGTTTGATGTTGGAGTGCGTGTCGCAAGGAGAACTCGAACACGCCTTCGACTCGATACCCGGACTCGATCCCGATCGCGTGTTGTTCACGCCGAACTTCGCACCGCGCGCGGAATACGAATTCGGTTTGCGTCGGGGCGTGCACGTGACGTTGGATAACCTGCATCCGATCAGGGAATGGCCTGAGATATTCAAGGACCGGGATATTTTCGTACGCATGGACCCCGGTTTCGGACGCGGCCATCACCAGCACGTGCGAACGGCCGGAGCAAATTCTAAATTCGGCATACCCATGGACGAAGCGGACGAATTGGTTCGCGCCGTGGCGCAAGCCGGCGCCCGAATCGTCGGTTTACACGCCCATACCGGCAGTGGCATTTTCAACGCGAGCAACTGGCTGGAGACGGGCAACTTGCTCGCGGAGTTTGCCCGACGCCTGCCCGACGTGCGTATCGTCGACCTAGGCGGGGGCATCGGCGTCCCCGAACATGCGACCCAGTCCGCGATCGATCTTGCCGCCCTCGACGCCGGTGTTGCCGAACTCAAGGGTCGTTTTCCGCACCTCGAATTTTGGATGGAGCCCGGGCGTTTCATGGTTGCCGACGCGGGCGTCTTGGTGGCGGTGGTGACCCAGCTCAAAGACAAGGGCGACGTACGCTACGTGGGCATCGCCGCCGGCATGAACTCGCTCATCCGGCCCGCCCTGTACGGTTCGCATCACGACATACGCAATCTGACCCGGCTCGAGGCGGCTCTGACGCAGCGCGTCACGATCGTCGGCCCGATCTGTGAAACCGCCGATCAATTCGGCGTCGATCGCTGGCTGCCCGAGACCTTCGAAGGCGATGTATTGTTGATTGCGACGTGCGGCGCCTACGGCTACGCCATGGCCTCGCATTATAATCTGCGGCCGCCGGCGCCCGAGTTTATGATCGAGTCATGACGAAGATTGGCATCATCGGTTGGCGCGGCATGGTCGGCTCGGTTCTTCTCGAGCGCATGCGCTCGGAGAAAGATTTCGATCTGGTGGAGCCCACGTTTTTCAGCACCTCCCAGGCGGGCGGCTTTGCCCCTGACATCGGCGTGGCGGCCGGTCCCGTCCAAGATGCCAACGACCTGGCGGCGCTCGCGCGGCTGCCGTTGTTGATCAGCGCCCAGGGCGGCGATTACACCACCGCGGTCCATACGCGCCTGCGCGAGTCGGGATGGCAGGGTTACTGGATCGACGCGGCCTCGACCTTGCGGATGGATGAACAGGCGGTCATCGTCCTCGATCCCGTGAATCTGCCCGTCATGCAGGCGGCCCGCGCCCGGGGCATCAAGGATTTCATTGGCGGCAACTGTACGGTATCTCTCATGTTGATGGCGGTATGCGGGCTGCTCCGCGCCGGGCTGGTCGAGTGGATTTCGGCGATGACCTACCAATCCGCGTCGGGCGGCGGTGCCCAACACATGCGCGAGCTCCTGCAACAGATGGGCGCGCTGTATCAATCGACGGTGCCGTTGTTGAACGATCCGGCCTCGAACATCCTGGACATCGATAGAGCGGTGACGACGGCGTTGCACGCGGACGGGTTTCCCGCCGCCCAGTTCGGCGTGCCGCTCGCGGCGAGCCTCATCCCGTGGATCGACAAGGATCTGGGTAACGGCCAGAGTCGCGAAGAGGCGAAGGCCGGGGCCGAGTCCAACAAGATCATGGGTACCGAGGCACGCCCAATTCCGGTGGAGGGCATATGCGTTCGAGTCGGAGCGATGCGTTGTCACTCACAGGCTTTGACGATCAAGCTGACCCGCGACGTCCCCTTGGCCGACATCGAGGCGATGCTCGCCGCGGGTAATTCGTGGGTACGGGTGATTCCCAACGATCGTGAAACCTCGATGCGCGAATTGTCGCCGGCGACCGTCACCGGTCAGATGACGGTCCCCATCGGCCGTTTGCGGAAACTCGCCATGGGCGGCGAGTATCTATCGGCATTCACGGTTGGCGACCAGCTGTTGTGGGGTGCCGCGGAGCCGTTGCGGCGGACTATGCGCTTCCTGCTTCCGCATGTGTGAGTAGATTGATCGGCACGGGTTTGACGTGCCAGATGTCACGGCAGTATTCCCGAATGGTGCGATCCGACGAGAACATGCCGCTGCGTGCGCTGTTCAAGATGGACATTCGCGTCCAACGTTCTTGATCCCGATATACACCGGCCACCCGGTCCTGGCAGTCGATGTAAGACTGGAAGTCGGCGAACAACAGGTACGGGTCCTGGTACATGAGTCCGTCGATCAGAGGTCGGAACAATTCCGTATCGCCGCGCGAGAAAAACCCGCTGCGGATGAGATCGATGACGTCGCGCAAGCCTTGATTCGCATGGTAGTAATCCATGGGCCGGTAGCCTTCGGCTTTCTTCGCGAACACTTCTTCGGCGCTCAGACCGAACAGAAAGAAGTTTTCGGCGCCGACTTCATTGCGAATTTCGATGTTGGCACCGTCGAGCGTGCCGATCGTGAGCGCGCCGTTCATCGAAAATTTCATGTTGCCCGTGCCGGACGCTTCCTTGCCGGCGGTGGATATCTGTTCGGACAGATCGGCGGCAGGATAGACGCGCTGGCCGTTGGTAACGTTGAAATTCGGCAGAAATACCACCTTCAAGCGATCGCGCACGTCTGGATCCCGGTTGACGATTTCGCCAACCGCCGTGATCAGTTTGATCATGAGTTTGGCCAGGTGGTAGCCGGGTGCCGCCTTGCCGCCGAATATGAAGGTGCGCGGCTGCACGTTGAGCGACGGGTTCGATTTGATCGCGTGATACAGCGAAACGATGTGCAGCACCTTCAGATGCTGGCGCTTGTATTCGTGGATGCGCTTGACCAACACGTCGAATATGGAATCCGGGTCGGCGACGATGCCGGTGCGGGCGAGGGCCAGCGCGGCGAAGGTGCGCTTGTTGTCCTGTTTGATGTTGCGCCAGCGATTGCGAAATTCCGCATCGTCGGCGAGCGGCTCGAGCTGCCTGAGTTTGGACAGATCCTTGATCCATTCGTCGCCGATGTGCTCGGTGATGAGATCTGAAAGCCGCGGATTGCACAACACCATCCAGCGGCGCGGTGTCACCCCATTGGTCTTGTTGCTGAACTTTTGCGGCCACATCTCGTAGAAGTCCTTGAGGACGTCGCGTTTCAACAATTCGGAGTGCAGATCGGCGACGCCGTTGATGGCATGACTTCCCACGCAGGCGAGATGGGCCATGCGCACGTAGCGCTCGCCGGTTTCGTCGATCACCGACAAGCGGGAGATGCGCGCCTCGTCGCCCAAGAAACGGATGCGCACTTCCTCGAGAAAATGGGCGTTAATCTCGTAAATGATCTCCAGATGCCGCGGCAGCACACGACCGAAAACTGCGATGGACCAACGCTCGAGGGCTTCCGGCAGCAACGTATGATTCGTGTAGGCGAACGTCTTGCAGGTGACGCTCCATGCCTCGGCCCATGGCAGGAGGTATTCATCCACCAGCAGCCGCATGAGTTCTGCGATGGCGATGGCCGGATGCGTGTCGTTCAACTGCACGGCAAATTTTTCGTGGAAGCTGGTGACCGGCAGCTTTTGGCGGTCGAGAATGCGAAACATGTCTTGCAACGAACAGGATACGAAAAAGTACTGCTGCTCCAAACGCAGCTCCTTGCCGCGTAGTTCCTGGTCGTTCGGGTACAAGACTTTGCTGAGATTTTCCGAAGCCACCTTCTGGTTCACGGCGCCGTAGTAGTCGCCGCTGTTGAAGATCGCGAAATCGAACGACTCGGGTGCCTCCGAGCGCCACAACCGCAGGGTATTCGCGGTGTTGGTGCGGTAGCCGAGGATCAGCGTGTCGTACGGCACGCCGCTCACGATTTTATGCGGCACCCAGCGCACGCGCATGCGGTTCTTGGCATCGATGTATTGCTCGGTGGCGCCGCCGAACTTGACGGTCACGGCCCACTCGGGCCGCACCAGTTCCCACGGATTGCCGTTGCGCAGCCACTTGTCGGTTTTCTCGATCTGCCAGCCATCGATGATCTCTTGGTGGAAGATGCCGAATTCATAGCGGATGCCGTAGCCGATCGCGGGAATCTCGAGGGTCGCCAGCGAATCGATGAAACACGCCGCCAGGCGTCCGAGGCCGCCGTTGCCCAAGCCCGGCTCTTCTTCCTGATTCAGAAGTGCGTCGAAGTCCAGACCGAGCTCCGTCATGCATTCCTTGACGGTATCGAAGATGTTCAGATTGATGAGATTGTTGCCGAGATGCGGTCCCATCAAGAATTCGGCCGACAGATACGCCACGGTGCGCGAACCCTGCCGCGTGTAGGCGGACGCGGTGCTGATCCAACGCTGCAACATGCGATCGCGCACGGCGTAGGCCAAGGCTACGTAGTAGTCGTTCTTGGTGGCGAGCGCCGGGAATTTCCCCTGCATGTAGAACAGGTCGTCCAAGAACGCACTCTTGATGGCCTCCTTGCTGAGAGCCGTGCGGCTATCCTCCAGGCGTCTCTCCGATATCGTCAGCGGCTTTGAATTCAAAATGGCAATTTCCTTGTGACTACTAGGGGGCCCAGAAGACTTCAACGGGGGTGTGTTGCTGCCGTAACACCGAGCGTACCGGCATGTCGTGTGCCGAGCCCGCGCCGGTAGCGGTTTCGTACACCCGCCATTTCGCGTCGCCGAGCAGCAAAAGCACGATGCGGCGCGAATCCAGCAGCGCCGACAAATTGAGGCTTAAACGGGCGCTGGGTGCGGTGGGCGACTGCATCCCGACGCAGCCGGGCGCAGCAGTGGAATCGAGCGCCAGCGCCAGATTCGGCGAGTGCGGGAACAGCGACGCGGTATGGCCGTCGTCGCCCATGCCGAGCACCACCACGTCGAACGGACGGGCCACGCGTCCGAGGCGAGTCCAGGCGTCCGCGGCACCCAGATCCGGCGTCGACGCGGCGTTCTTCAACCCGGAGAACCGGGCTGCGGCCGCCGCGCCTTGCAGTAAATGGTCGCGAACCAGTTTTTCATTGCTCGATGGATCGGCGGCATCGACCCAGCGCTCGTCCGCCAACCCGACCTCCACCCGCTGCCAATCGAGCGCTTCGCCGCGTAAACAGTCGAATAAGGCCAGCGGCGACTTACCGCCCGACACCAGCAGGCTGCCCACGCCGCGCGTCGCGATCGCCGCGCGTAAATCGGCAGCGATGTGCAACGAGAGCTCGCGTACCAAAGTCGCCTGGTCCGCAAAGCGCCTGGCAGTGGATTCGTTAGAGCTCATCGTGCCACGCAAAGCCGTCACGGCCGATCAGTGAACTCGCAGCCGCCGGTCCCCAACTGCCCGCGATGTAGGTCTTCGGTTTTTCATCGTACTGTTGCCAGCCGGCAAGTATGGGATCCACCCAGCGCCACGCGGCATCGAGTTCGTCGCGCCGCATGAACAGGGTGAGGTTGCCCTTGACGGTATCCATCAACAGTCGTTCGTAGGCATCGAGGCTGCGCGTCTTGAAGGTTTCGCCCAGATCGAGCGCCAAACTCACCGGCTTCAATCTCATGCCCTCGCCGGGATTCTTGGCAAGTATGGTCATGGTGATGCTCTCGTCCGGCTGCAGGCGGATCACCAATTCATTGGCCGTGTTCGACGTTTGCGGCTGTTCGAAAATCGGATGGGGTACTTCGTCGAACGTCACCACCAGCTCGGTGATGCGATCCTGCAAACGCTTGCCGGTACGCAGGTAGAAAGGCACGCCGGCCCAGCGCCAGGTGTCGATCTCGACTTTGATCGCGGCGAATGTTTCCGTCGTGCTATCGGGCGCGATATCCGCTTCGTCGAGATAGCCGGGCACTGGAACGCCGCGCACCGCGCCCGCCTTGTATTGGCCGCGCACGGTCTTGGTCAAGACATCGCGGTCCCGCAACGGACGCAGCGCCCTCAGCACCTTGAGCTTCTCGTCGCGCACGGCGTCGGGGTCGCTGCTGGCCGGCGGCTCCATCGCCATGATGCACAACAATTGCAGCAAGTGGTTTTGCACCATGTCGCGCATGGCACCGGTTTTATCGTAGAAATATCCCCGCCTCTCGACACCCAACTCCTCGGCCACGGTGATCTGAATGTGCTTGACGAGTCCGCGGCGCCACAGCGGCTCGAACAGCGCGTTGCCGAACCGCAGCGCCATCAAATTCTGCACCGTTTCCTTGCCGAGGTAATGATCGATGCGGTAGATCTGCTGTTCGGTGAATACCGCACCGACCTGCTGATTGATGAGGTCCGCGGACGCCGTATCGTGACCCAGCGGCTTTTCCAGCACGACGCGCGACAGCGGCGTGACGACGCCGATCTTAGCCAGATTTTCGCAAAACAAACTGAACAGATTTGACGCGGTCGAAAAAAAGAAAACCCGCACGAACTGCTCGCGACCGACGAGCGCGGCCGCCAACGGCGCATAGTCCGGCGCGCAATTCGCATCGATCTTTATATAGTCGAGCAGACCGCTGAAGGCTTCCCAGTGCGGCGCGTCGAATTCGTTGCCCAGAAACCCGCGGCAGGCGCCCTCCGCATGCGCGACGTACTCGCCGCGCGACAGCGCGCTGCGTGCGATACCGACGATCCGCGATTGCATCGACACTTGCCCCGCCGCATAGCGCCGATACAAGGCAGGCAACAGTTTTCGGGTGACCAGGTCTCCGGTGCCGCCGAACAGCAACATATCGAACGTCGGTAAGAGTGCCACCGTTGCAATTTCCTAGTTGACCCGACGAGAGCGTAGCACTTGCGTGTGCGTTCTAGTAAGTCTCGCCGATATGGCACAATGAGTTATGTCGATCAATCCGCAAAATGTGCAGCCGCAGATCCGCGCCGTGACGGAGCGGATCCGGGCGCGCAGCGAGACCCAACGTGGCGACTACTTAGAGCGCATGGACGCGGCCCGGCGGCGTGGTTCGGCGCGCGCGGGTTTGTCCTGCACCAATCTTGCTCATGGCTTCGCCGCCGCGGATGCGCCGGACAAGGAGGCCCTGCGGCTCATGCGCTGGCCCAATGTCGCCATCATCTCGGCGTACAACGATATGCTCTCGGCGCACCAGCCGCTCGAGAAATATCCGGCGCTCATCAAGCGGGCGGTGCGCGAAGCCGGCGCGGTTGCACAGTTTGCGGGCGGTGTGCCGGCGATGTGCGACGGCGTGACGCAGGGACAGCCCGGTATGGAGTTGTCGCTGTTCAGCCGCGACGTGATTGCGATGGCCGCCGGCGTGGCGCTGGCGCACAACATGTTCGATTCGGTGCTGTGTCTGGGCGTGTGCGACAAGATCGTCCCCGGCCTC
Organism: uncultured Acetobacteraceae bacterium; assembly: GCA_964658135.1. GTDB lineage: Bacteria > Pseudomonadota > Gammaproteobacteria > Steroidobacterales > Steroidobacteraceae > Bog-1198. The sequence continues at coordinate 17,809 of CAZZXZ010000034.1, forward strand.
GTCATGGGTGCCTTGGCGTTCGGTCATCTTCCCGTCATCTTCGTGCCCGCCGGTCCCATGCCGTCGGGTGTTCCCAACAAGGAAAAGGCACGCATCCGCCAGCTCTATGCCGAGGGCCAGGTGGGTCGCGATGCGCTGCTCGAGTCGGAAGCCGGCAGCTACCATACCGCCGGGACCTGCACTTTTTACGGCACCGCGAACAGCAATCAGATGCTGATGGAAGTCATGGGGCTGCACATGCCGGGTGCGGCCTTCGTCGCGCCGAACACGCCGCTGCGCGATGCACTGACGGCCGCCGCCGGGCAGCGCGCCGCGCGCATTACCGCACTCGGCGCCGAGTATCTGCCGATGTCCCGTACCGTCGACGCCGTCGCGATGGTCAACGCCATGGTGGGTTTATTGGCAACCGGCGGCTCGACGAACCATACCTTGCACTTGGTGGCGATGGCTCGCTGCGCCGGCATCACGATCACGTGGGACGACTTCAGCGAGTTGTCCGCCGTGGTCCCTCTGCTGACGCGCATTTATCCCAACGGCAGTGCGGATGTGAATAGATTTCACACGGTCGGCGGCATGGCTTTCTTGATCCGTGAGCTGCTCGTCGGTGGTCTGCTCCAGGACGACGTGAGCACCGTGATGGGGCAGGGTCTGCAGGCCTACGCGCTCGAACCCTGGTTGGATGCGGGACGTCTAGCCTGGCGTGCGGCGCCTGAGTCGAGCGGCGACCTGGACGTGCTGCGGCCGGTGACGAATCCGTTCAGCCACCACGGCGGGTTACGCTTGCTGACCGGCAACCTGGGCCGTGCGGTCGTCAAGACGTCGGCCATGAAGGCCGAACATCACGTGGTGGAAGCGCCAGCCTTGGTCTTCGACGATCAAGAGGATGTCATTACCGCCTTCAAGGCCGGTAGGTTGTCGCGCGACTGTGTGGTCGTGGTACGGTTCCAGGGGCCGCGCGCCAACGGCATGCCGGAATTGCATCAACTGACGCCTTCGCTGGCCTCGTTGCAGAGCCAGGGGTTTCACGTGGCGCTCGTCACCGACGGCCGCATGTCAGGCGCGTCCGGCAGCGTGCCGGCGGCCATCCACGTCTCGCCCGAGGCGCTGTGCGGCGGGGCGCTCGGACGCGTGCGCGACGGCGACATCATTCGTTTGGATTGTCATAGCGGCGTTTTGGAGGCCTGCGTGCCCGCCGACATTTGGCAGCACCGCGAGTTGGCAGCGATCTCCTTGGAGAAAAACGCGGTGGGGTCCGGACGCGAGTTGTTCGCCACCCTGCGTCGGGTGGCCGACGACGCGGAGCGCGGCGCAATCTCGTTGATGTGAGGCCGTTTGAGTTGAGGATTTTTCTTGAATATTCGTGAAATCGTCGCCCTGGCACCCGTCATTCCGGTGCTGACCGTTACAGAACTCGAGCACGCCGTGCCACTCGCACGCGCGCTCGTCGCCGGCGGTCTGCGGGTGCTCGAAATCACCTTGCGCACGCCGGTGGCTCTCGCCGCCATCGATGCCATGCGCAAAGCGGTTCCCGATGCCGTGATCGGAGTCGGCACCTTGACCCGGGCCATCGACTTCGCCGCCGCGGATCGGGTCGGTGCGCAGTTCGGCGTCACACCCGGATTGACCCCGGAACTCGCGGCGGCCTCGCGTGGTGCACGCTTTCCGTTGCTTCCGGGCGTGATGACCCCGACCGAGCTGATTTCGGCGCGCAATGCGGGGTTTACGGTGTTGAAACTGTTTCCCGCGCAGCAGGCCGGGGGCATCGGCATGCTCAAAGCATTGGGCGCACCGTTTCCGGATGTCTTGTTTTGTCCCACCGGCGGCATCTCGCGTGCCACCGCCGCGGATTTCCTGGCGCTGCCCAATGTGGTCTGTGTCGGTGGTTCTTGGTTCGCGCCGCCTGCGCTGCTCGCGGCGGGCGATTGGGCGGCCATCGAGGCCTTGGCACGCGATGCGGCGAGCTTGCGGATCGCCTGAGTCTCGCCGCACAGGACGGCCGCGGTGAAAGACCTGACCGAAAAATCCGTGCTCGGGCACATCGTGCAGATGGCACTGCCGATCACGGCCGGCATGTTTTTTCAAACTCTGTATTTTCTGATCGATTTATATTTCGTCGCGCGTTTGGGTGATGCGTCGCTTGCCGGCGTCGGAGCGGCCGGCAATGTCAGTTTTCTCGTCTTTTCGCTGACGCAGGTGCTGGGGGTGGGTACGGGAACCCTCATCTCGCATGCGGCGGGCCGCAAGGATCAAATGGACGCGACCTTGGTATTCAATCAGAGTCTGATCTTATCCGCGACCTGTGCGCTGGTCACCGTAGTGCTCGGTTATGCCTATGCGGCGTCGTACATGGCGACCCTGGGGGCGGGTAAGGCCGCCGTGGCGGCCGGCGTGATCTACTTGTATTGGTTTCTGCCCAGTCTCGCGTTGCAGTTCGCGATGGTCGTCATGGGCGCGGCATTGCGCGGCACCGGTATCGTGAAGCCGACCATGCTGGTGCAGGTGCTCACGGTGGTTTTGAATGCGGTGCTCGCGCCCATCCTCATTGCCGGCTGGTTGACCGGCCATGCGCTCGGTGTGGCCGGAGCGGGGCTGTCCAGCTCCATCGCGGTGGCGGCCGGCGTAATTTTTCTCGGGCTGTACTTTCGCCGTCTCGAAAAATACGTGGTCTACGATGCCGCCTGTCTGCGACCGCGAATGACGACTTGGTGGCGGTTGCTGCGCATCGGCTTGCCGGCGGGCGGCGAATTCGCCCTCATGTTCATTTTCATGGCGGTCATGTACCTGCTGATCCGACCCTTCGGGGCTGCGACGCAGGCGGGCTACGGTGTGGGCATGCGCGTCATGCAAAGCATGTTTCTGCCGGCGATGGCGGTCTCGTTGGCCGCGGCACCCATCGTCGGGCAGAATTTCGCGGCCGGCCACTACGCGCGCGTGCGCGACGCATTCAAGTGGGCGGCCATCATCGGCACGCTCATCATGATGGTGCTGACCGCGGTATGCCAATGGCGCGCAGCGTGGGTGGTGGCGGCCTTTACCCGCGAACCGAAGGCGCTGGCCGTGGGCACCGAATTCCTGCAGGTGGTGTCGTGGAACTTCGTGGCGTCCGGCATCTCCTTCACCTGTTCGGCCATGTTCCAGGGCCTAGGCAACACCATGCCCTCGGTGGTGAGTTCCGCCAGTCGCATCGTGAGTTTCATACCGCTGGCTGTTTGGCTGGCGGCACGACCGGGCTATCAACCGGTGCAATTGTGGTACGTCTCCGTGTTCAGCATGACCTTGCAGGCGGTGGTCAGCCTGTGGCTGGTACGCGGCCAGTTTCGAAGGCGGCTGGTTGCCAGTCATTGAATTGACTCGTATGATGTTGAAATCGCATTAAGAGCTGCCCGGAGAGAATCCACGAGGACCGCCGAAGGCGCAACCGCCCGGAAACGCTCAGGCACATGTACGGCAGTCTCTCGCGATCTCTGGAGAGCGACCGCGTCGACGCGACGGTGGTCCACCGAAGGGGTGCAGCGCCTTAGGCGCTCGATCTCTCAGGTACCAAGGACAGAGGGGCCGCGCACGGAAAGCCGCGCGTGGTTTCTCCGTTAACACATCCAACGAGGATGCCATGGGCTTCAGAACTCCGCTGCACACCACCCACGTCGAAGCCGGTGCGACGCTCGTCGATTTCGGCGGCTGGGACATGCCGCTGCACTACGGTTCGCAAATGGCCGAACACCGCGCCGTCCGCCAGGATGCGGGCATGTTCGACGTGTCGCACATGTGCATCATCGATGTATGCGGCGCGCGCGCGCGCGAGTTCCTGCGGATCTTGTTGGCGAACGATGTCGGTAAGCTCAAGGTGCCGGGCAAAGCGTTGTACTCGTGCATGCTGTTGCCGACGGGCGGCATCGTCGATGATTTGATCGTCTATTACGTCACCGATTCTTTGTTCAGACTGGTCGTCAATGCCGGTACCCGCGATAAGGATTTCGCCTGGATCCTGGCTCAGGCGGCCGGCTTCGAACTGCGTATCGTGGCGCGCACGGAGTGGGGCATGATCGCGATTCAAGGGCCGCGGGCACGCGAGCGAACCGCCTCACTGTTGGCTCCCGCGCAGCGGGCGGCGGCGCTGGCGCTGACACCTTTTCACGCCACGGCAATCGATTCGTGGTTCGTCGCCCGGACCGGCTACACCGGCGAAGACGGCTTCGAGATCATGCTTGCCGCGGAGGATGCCGCCAAGACGTGGGCTGCACTCGCCGCCGCCGGCGTCGTGCCGGCGGGTTTGGGGGCGCGGGATACCTTGCGCTTGGAAGCCGGTATGAGCCTGTACGGAAGCGACATGGATGAGTCGCGACATCCACTCGAGTCGGGATTGGAATGGACGGTGGCGTTCGATCCCGCCGACCGACCGTTTATCGGACGTCCGGCGCTCGAACTCGCCAAGGCTGCGCCCGGCGATCGGCTGGTCGGACTGGTGCTCGAAGAGCGTGGCGTCCTGCGCAGCCATCAAAGAGTGTTCCCCAATGACGGGGCCGCTGCGCAGGCGTGCGGTGAGGTGACCAGTGGCACATTCTCGCCGACGCTGAGCCGCGCCATCGCGCTGGCGCGCGTGCCTCATGGCACCGCAGAGCGCGTTCACGTCGACATACGCGGCAAACGGCACGCCGCTCGCGTGGTCGCTCCACCGTTCGTGCGTCACGGCAAAATTTTGGTCTCAGTCTGACTAGGAGCATGGCAAGGTGAGCAACATCCCGGACGATTTGCAATACACGAAGACTCACGAGTGGGTTCGTCGCTTGTCGGCGACGGAGGTGGAGATCGGCATCACCGACCACGCTCAGAGCGCGCTCGGCGATCTGGTGTTCGTCGACATACCCGAAACAGGCCGCACCCTCGCGGCGGGAACGGCGGTGGCGGTGGTCGAGTCCGTGAAAGCGGCTTCGGATGTCTACAGCCCGTGCAGCGGCAAGGTCACTGCCGGCAATCCGCAGCTTGCCGATCAGCCGGAGCTGCTGAATCAAGAACCCTATGGAGCCGGATGGCTGATGCGCGTCGAACTCGACCCCTCGAAGGAGGGCGTCGAGCTGTTGAGCGCACCCGAATACACCAAGTTTCTGGCCTCGGTCGCCAAGTAGAGGAATCGCTCATGCCGTTCATTCCACACACCGCAGATGATGTCGCCGCCATGCTCGCCGTGATCGGCGTGGCCTCCACGGACGATCTGTTCGATGAAATTCCGAGCAATCTAAAAATTCGAGACCTCGCGGGGGTGCCGACCGCGCTGTCGGAAATGCAAGTGGGGAGGCTGCTGAGTGAGCGGGCCGCCCTCGACGGACGGCCGCTCAATTTCATCGGGGCCGGTGCCTACGAGCATCACATTCCCGCGCCCGTGTGGGCCATCGCAACGCGCGGCGAGTTTTACTCGGCGTACACGCCGTACCAGGCGGAAGCCAGTCAGGGCACGCTGCAGTTGATCTACGAATATCAGTCCATGATGTGCGCCTTGACCGGAATGGAGGTGTCGAATGCATCGCTGTACGACGGCGCATCCGCACTGGCAGAGGCCAGCCTCATGGCCATTCGCGCGAACCGGACGTCGGTGTCGCGGCGGTTGCTGCTGCCGCGCGCGGTGAACTCCGTCTACGGTGATGTCGCCCATGCCATCGCCGGCAATCAAGAGGTGGGCTTCGAGCGGGTGCCGTTCGATCGCACGCACGGCGTCACTTCGGTGGATTCGCTCAAAGGGTACGAGGGGCAGGACTTTGCCGCGTTGGTCATTCAACAACCGAATTTTTTCGGTCATCTGGAGGATGTCGACGCGTTGACCGACTGGGCGCATCAAAACCGCATGCTGGTGATCGCCGTCGTGAATCCCGTGTCGCTGGCACTGCTGAAGCCTCCCAGCCTGTGGGGTGGCGGTGCCGGCGCGCGGGGCGCCGACATCGTGTGCGGCGAAGGTCAGCCGTTAGGCGTCCCGCTCGCATCCGGTGGACCCTATTTCGGTTTCATGGCCACCAAGATGCTGCACGCACGACAGATGCCGGGGCGCATCGTCGGGCGCACCACGGATAGCGAAGGCCGTCCGGGTTTCACGCTCACCCTCCAGGCGCGTGAACAGCACATTCGGCGCAGCAAAGCGACGTCCAACATCTGCACGAATCAAGGGTTGATGGTGACGGCGGCGACCATCTACATGTCGCTGCTCGGCGCCGAAGGACTCGAGCGGGTCGCGGCGGCGTGCGTGCAGCGCACCGCGGAGTTGGTCGAAGCGTTGACGCGCGTGCCGGGCGTGAGGCTCGCCTTCGCGGGCCCGCGTTTCCACGAAGCCGTGCTGCTGCTCGATCAGCCGGTGGCGCCCGTGCTGGCGGCGCTGGCACGCCGGCACATCATCGGCGGGCTAGATTTATCCGAGCGCTATCCGGAGTTGGGGAATGCCTTGTTGATTTGCGCAACCGAGACGAAAACGGCGGCCGACATCGCACTCTATGCGGGCGCTCTGACTGACATCATGCAGGCGTCGCGTAACGTACGCGGCGCGGCGTAAGGACATTCCATGAGCGACAAATCATCGACCCACACCGCGCGCGAGCCGCTGATATTCGAACTGAGCCGGGCCGGTCGCCATGCGGCGAGCCAATTCCCGCCGCAGGTCGAGTCCGCGCTGCCGGCGCTGGCAAACATTCCGGCCGCCCTACGGCGCGCCGACGCTCCGGCGTGGCCGGCCGTGTCGGAGCTGCAAGTTGTGCGTCATTTCACGCGTCTGTCGCAGATGAATTTCTCCATCGACACGCATTTTTATCCCTTGGGTTCTTGCACCATGAAGTACAACCCCAAGGCGTGCAACACCTATGCGATGTTGCCCGAGTTTCTGGGGCAGCATCCGCTGCGTCTGGAGGCGCAGGGGTTTCTTGCGTGTCTTTACGAATTGCAGGAAATGTTGAAGGAGATCACCGGCATGCAGGGGGTGAGTCTGACGCCCATGGCCGGCGCGCAAGGCGAGTTCGCCGGCGTGGCGATGATTCGCGCGTACCACCGCGGCCGCAACGATTCGGCGCGCAATGAAATCATCGTGCCACAGGCGGCCCACGGCACCAACCCCGCGACCGCCGCCATGTGCGGCTGCATCGTCAAGGAGATCCCCTGCGACCCGAACGGCGATATCGATATCGATGCGTTGCAAGCCGTGGTCGGTGCGCGGACCGCCGGAATCATGCTCACGAATCCATCGACCCTCGGGGTGTTCGAGCGCAAGATTTCCGAGGTTGCCCGGATCGTGCATCAAGCGGGCGGCTTGCTGTATTACGACGGCGCCAATTTGAACGCCATTCTCGGCAAGGTCAGGCCGGGTGACATGGGTTTCGACGTGATCCACATGAACTTGCACAAGACCTTTTCCACGCCGCACGGTGGCGGCGGACCGGGTTCCGGTGCCGTCGGCGTCAGTGCGCGGCTGTTGCCGTACTTGCCCATCCCGGTGGTGGCCAAGGAAGGTTCGCGTCATCGTTGGCTCGACGAGCGCGACCGCCCGCAATCGATCGGTCGATTGTCCGGCTTCATGGGCAATTCCGGGGTGAATCTGCGGGCCTACATCTACATGCGCATGTTGGGCCGCGAAGGGATGGTGCGCGTCGCCGAGTTCGCCGCGTTGAACGCCAATTATTTAATGAAGCGTCTGCAGGCGGCGGGATACGAGCTGGCCTACCCCACCCGTCGCGCCAGTCACGAGTTCATCATCACCCTGAAACGCGAAAACGAGCTTTACCAAGTGACCGCGATGGACGTGGCCAAGCGGTTGCTGGATTACGGCTTTCACGCCCCGACGACGTATTTTCCGCTGCTGGTTCCTGAATGTCTGTTGATCGAGCCCACGGAGACGGAGACCAAGGAGGACATCGACCGATTTTGCGACGCCATGATCGCGATTCGTCAGGAAATGGAACACCATCCGGACAAGTTGAAGAACGCGCCGCACACGACGCCCGTGCGTCGCCTCGATGATGTACGTGCCGCCCGACAACTGGATTTAGCCTGGCATGCGCCCACCCGAGAGGCGCCCATC
>CAZZXZ010000035.1:0-25669 GCA_964658135.1 uncultured Acetobacteraceae bacterium
GTCTACTGCGGGTCAATCGTCGGCCGATTCGAACAGTCTGTACATCGACACCGACATGCTCGAGCGCTCGTATCTCGAGTCCCTCGGCATCGAGGCTGCGGAAACGCCGCCGCTGCCCGTCGCGCCGCTCAACGATACGGTCATTCAGTCCTCGGAACTCGACACGTTGGATCTCGACGCCATGAACTTGTTGGACGCCACCTACGAAGCCCCGGCCGCGGTGCAGCCCACCGAAATCATGCAATCGCCGGATCTTGACTTCAATCTCCTCGAGCTGGACGGCACCGCGCAGCACGTCAGGATGCCAAGCGGGCTGAGCGATCGGACGGAGATCACCGAGCGGCGTACGGACATCGTCGATGCGCTGAAGTCCGCGATCGACCGCGATCCCGCACGGCCCGACTTGCGCATGAAATTGCTGGAAACGTACTACGCGCAGGCGGCGAGCAATCAGCGCGCATTCCTCGATGTGGTGCGGAAGCTGTCGCGCGAGCGTGATTCGGTCTCCGCCGAGGATTGGGGCAAGATCATGGCCATGGGCCGCGTGATCGCCGCGGACGACATTCTGTTCGCCGATCGCACGCAGGACGGCAACGATCTGGCCGACTGCGCGTAAGGGCGCGCTCGACTTACGACGCTTACGACGCGGTCATGGCCTCGGCCTCGGGGGGCGCGGGCGCCGGCCGGGTGCCGTTCAACTTGATGTTCAGACGCAGTTCGTTGGCCGAATCGGCATTGCGGATCGCCTCTTCGTAGGCGATTTCGCCGGCGTTGTACAGCTCGAACAACGACCAGTCGAAGGTGCGCATGCCCAGTTCGCGCGATTTGCCCATGATGGCTTTGATCTCGTGAAATTCGCCCTTGAGAATTTTCTCGGCGATGATCGGCGTGTTGATCAGGATCTCCATGGCGGCGCGGCGACCTTTCCCATCGCTGGTGCGGATCAGACGCTGCGACACGATGGCGCGCAGGTTGCCGGAGAGATCCATCAACAATTGATTGCGGCGTTCTTCGGAGAAAAAATTGATGATTCGATCGATGGTTTGATTGGCGCTGTTCGCATGCAAGGTGCCGAGACATAAATGACCGGTTTCGGCGAACGCAATGGCGTGTTCCATGGTCTCGGCATCGCGAATTTCACCGATCAGGATGACGTCGGGCGCCTGACGCAGCGTGTTCTTCAAGGCGTGATGCCAGGAGTGCGTGTCGATCCCCACCTCGCGGTGCGTGATCAAGGACTGCTGCGATTGGTGCACGAATTCCACGGGATCTTCCACCGTGATGATGTGGCCCGGAGAGGAGCTGTTACGGTGATCGATCATGGCCGCGAGCGAGGTCGATTTGCCCGATCCCGTGGCGCCCACCACCAGCACCAAACCGCGCTTGGTCATGACGATTTCTTTCAGAATCTCCGGCAGCGCCAGCGTCGTGAAGCTGGGAATTTCCGCCGGAATCGTCCGGATCACCATGCCGGTGTGTTGTTGCTGCACGAACACGTTGACCCGGAAGCGGGCCACGCCGGGGATGGTCATGGCGAAGTTACATTCGAGCTCCTTGGCGAATTCCAGACGCTGACGCTCGTTCATCAACGCGTGCGCGAGCTGCTTGGTCACCTCCGACGTGAGCTTCTGCGACGCCATGGGCTGCATGGTCCCGTGGGTCTTCATGCTCGGCGGAAAATCGTTGGAGATGAACAGATCGGAACCGCCGGCACGGGTCATGGCGGTCAGCAGCTTGACCATATAGGCCTTGGCTTGTTCTTCGGTCAGAGCTGACATCGCGCGTCCTCGCTGGTGGCAAGCGATTAAATATAAGCTTGCCCTGCGCCACCGTCCGCGACCGGGTTATCATATGGGCAAGGTAGATCTACGCCCCCATGAATGCCCTTGCGCTCCCGATCACGGTGTGTGCCGTGGTAGTGACCCACCATCCGGACGGTGACTTTCCCGCACGTTTGCAGCGCATCGTTCCCCAGGTCGGCGGCACGGTGATCGTGGATAACGGGTCTGCGCACGACCGCGCGGCCATGCTGCGCGAAGCGGCGACGACGGCGGCGGCGACGCTGATCGGCAACCGCGAGAATCTTGGCATCGCGAGCGCGCTCAACCTCGGCATCGAGCATGCGCTCGCGCACGGCTTCCGTTGGGTGCTGTTGCTCGACCAAGATTCCGAGGTCGATGCCGACCTGGTCGTGCAGTTGTTGCGCATCGGTGCCGACTTTCCGGAGCCCGCGCGCCTCGCCGTGCTCGGCGCGCTGTTTCGCGACACGATGGGCCGGCCGGCCGACCCGGCTCCGCTGATGTCGGGCGGCGCCGACTGGCAGGACATGCAGTCCGTCATTACTTCGGGTTCCTTGTTGTCGCGGCCCATGCCGCGATCGGACGCTTCCGGGACGACTTCTTCATCGACTACGTGGACACCGAATACTGCTACCGCGCGCGCGCCCTGGGCTACCGGGTCATCCAGACGCGTCGCGCGCTCATGGCGCACACGGTCGGGGCACCCACGCCGCATCGCGGCTTCGGTAAGACGACCTGGACCACCAATCATTCGGCTGAACGGCGCTACTACATCGCCCGCAACAACACCGTGCTGCTGCGCGAATACGGCACGTCGAACGGCGGCTCCTGGCAATGGAAGAGCCTGGTGCGATCCTTCAGGTTGTGCAAACGCATCGCACTCTACGAGCGCGATAAACGTCGAAAAATTGTCGCCGTCGCGCAAGGATGGTGGGATGGCATGCGCGGACGACTGGGACGGCGACCGGCGCGAAAGGTCCGGCCTTAAAGCCCGGCGGCGAGCGTGGCACGCCGCCGTCAGCGTGGATACCTTTCTACTCGCGATGGCGATGGCCGCCTTGGGTTTGACGACCCGCTGGTCGGCAATTCGGATTGTCGGCATCAAGCCGCTGGCGCTCGCGGGATTGTTGTTCTGTTGGCTGCTGGCCGGTGGCTTGGTCATCAACACGGGCGTGACGGCGCTGCTGCGCTGACACACGCCGGCCGTGCCAGACGGTCGAAAAACCGTTGCATGGCGGTGATCCGCGCAAGATAGGCGCGCACCTCTTGATCGCCACAGCGCTGCGCGGGATGCAGCCGGAAATCGTTATGCGCGTAGGCATCGCCGGCACCTGCACCGCACAGATGAATGACCGCGGCGAGATCCTGTCGATGGCGCAGCGACACCGAGCGCATTCGGTTGTGCTCGAGTATGAGCGCCACCCGTCGATCGAGGTCCGCTGCGGTGAGCTCGACGGCATAGGCGGGGACCACCCGTGCATACCAACCGGTCATCCCGCAGGCCATCGCCACATGATGGCGCATGCAATAGCGGCGAGCCTCGGCCCACGTCCCGTCGGTGATCTGATACATGCCGACGGCGCTCGAGGCCGGCCGATACACATCGAAGGGCCGCAAGGTCCACAACCAACGCCAATAGGTGCGCGCGAGCGGATTGCCGGAGCCTTCGACCTGCGCCATCGCCGCCAGCAAGCCGGGCGTCATCACCGGCGTCGAATAGGTTTCGAACAGCGCGCCATACTCCTGCCAGGTGGCCGTCGGCGTCTTGTACAACACACCGCTCACCGGGAACAACAGCTCGGATGGCTTGCGGACCACCTGGAAGATCCAATTGACGACCAGCGCGGCGGCGAGCGTCAGCGCCGCGCCCGCCAGCAGCGTACCGGACCGCGCAAGGCGGCGGCCGTGCGCCGCATTCATGACGTTTTTGGCGCCATCGACGCAGGCGGCCTGACGATGACGGTACACGTCATTCCCGAGGCGAGTTCGACACCGGCCGGCAGCGCGTCGATCGCGATGCGCACCGGGATGCGCTGTGCCAGACGGACCCAATGAAAGGTCGGATTCACGCTCGACAACAAACCGGCCACGTCGGGTTCAGCGATGGCCCGCGCCAAGCCGTCGACGCGCCCCGCGAGTAACGCATCGCTGCCGAGCAGCCGAATTTCCGCCCGGTCGCCTAAGTGGATCTTCGGCAATTTCGTCTCCTCGAAATAGGCCTCGATGCGAAACGAATGCCGATTCACGACGGCGATCGACGCGCGTCCGACGACGGCGTAATCGCCCGGGTGCACGTTGAGATTGACGACGTACCCATCCTCCGGCGCCAGCACGCGGGTGCGTTCCAGATTCAACTGCGCGCCCGCCACTGCGCTCTCGGCCTCCAGCACTTTCGCGCCGGCGGTGCTGGCCGCCGTTTGCGACGCCTGCTGGTTTTCGCTCGACACCACCACCGCCTCGAGCGCGGCGCGACGTTGCGCCTCGTTACGCCGCAGCGACGCCTCGAAGCGGGCCCCCGCGAGTATCGCCTGCGCCTGGTTGAGCGCGACCTTGTACCGCGCCTGATCGACCGTGAACAACACGTCGCCCTTACGCACCTCTTGATTGTCGATGACCGGCACGCTCATGACGATGCCGGCGACATCCGGCGCCACCGCAATGATGTCCGCCCGTACCCGGCCGTCGCGAGTCCACGGCGCATCGAGGTAGCGGATCCACAGCGTATGTCCCACAACCACGGCGGCGACCACCACGGTGAGCGTGATGACCAGCCGCAAGAGACTTTGTAACATGACTTTTCCCAAATTTGGACGCGGCCGCTCAGCGATAGAGATAAATGCCCAAGCCACCGAACATGATGACGAAGACACAGAGACGAAATAAATCGATGTGCCACACCCAGCGATAGCAACCGAGGCGCGCGAGCACGCCGTCCAGCAGCCAATAAACGGGCATGGTAATCAGCAACGCGGCCAGTAACGAAGGAAAGTAGACGCCGAACACGGCGAGTTCACGTGGCATACGCGCTCTCGAGCGCCGGCGCAGCGGCTAACATCGCCGCGAAGTCGGCCAGCGCCAGCCGCAGGATGCCGAGCGCCACGACGGTGTCGAGACTGGAACGCTCGAGCGCATGGGCCCGCAGCGCGTCGAGTCGCGCGGTCAGCCGCTCGAACGACGCGCCATCCTGGCGCTCCACGGCATCGACCGTGGCGTCGAGACAGGCCGACGCCTCCAGCGCCTCGTCGCGCGCCGGGAAGGCGCCCTCCCGCCGCAAGCGGATGATGGCATCGCCCATCTCCAGAATGAGCAGGCCGAGACGTTCGTCGGTCTGCGCGGCGGTGGCGGGCCGCAGCGCGATGAGTTGCACGGTCAAGTCGCGGACCCGGCTCTCGAAACGGGATCGCACGTCGGCGAGCGGTTCGCGGCGCGCCATCCGTAGCGCAGCGCGGAGCAGCTGCGCGGCACGCTGCGGGCGCCAGGCGGGATTCGCGGGGACCAAGACGGCGAGGCTGAGCGTCGCCACCGCGATGCCCATCATCTGGGCCAGGGCATTATTGAACATGACCGTCACGTCGTAACTCATCGGACTGGTCAAATTCAAGCCCGTCAGAAACATCAAAAAATAGCCGCTGCCGACCAGGACTTGACCCGGCCGTGTCATCAACCACGCGCCGAATGCCAGGAACGGCAGCAACGCCAAAGCCAGCATGTAAAAATCGCCGGCCGCGGGCAGCATCGCGCTATAACACACCACCAGCGCGGGCAGCCCGACCGCAAAACCTTTGCACATCTGCAACGCCGCGCGGATGGGCTCGGCGCTCGCCGAGAACAGCGCGCACCCCACCGCCGCGAGCAGCGTGGTCGAAAAGCCTTCCGGCCACGCGGTGGCGATCCAAAACGCACACGCGACGAGCACCACGAGTGCCGCACGAACACCGGCGATGCCCGCCTGCACGCCATCGCCACCCGCGCGGGGGCGTTGGCGCAGCACGCCGATTTCGCGGCTCCGCAACGAATACAAATCGGCGTAGACGGCGGCGAGCGCACGGGTTTCCGCGGCGGCCTCGTTGAGCAGAATGCGAGTGCCGAGTAACGCCGCGCGCCGCGCTGCATCGATACCCGCCGCGGCACCGCCGGCGGTGTGGGCGTCGGCGTCGAGCGCGCCTGCGGCCCAGCGCTCCAGCAAGTCCTGCACCTGGCCCGCCACCGGGGCGGCTTCCAGGGCGGTGGTCGGTATCCGACCGGCGACCCGCAGCGCGGCGCGCAATTCGGCAAGCTGCGGCTCGAGTGCCGCCACGATGTCGGCGTGTCCCCCGCTACCCAGCGCATCGAGTTGGCGATGCAGCAGCTGCAGTCGACTGGACGCAAACATGAACGTGCCGACGAATCTGAACAAGCGCGGCGTCTTGATCCGACTGGTGGGATCTTCGAAGACGCTCGACGCACGCAGCGACTCGAGATTTGCGAGATCGCGCGAAAATTGATGTTGTGCGGCGCGCACAGCGGGCGCATTGCCCACGCGGGTGGTCGAGTCGAGAAAAGCGACGAAGTCGATGAAGCTACGGCGCACCAAGTGTACCAACGTGGCGGCCGACCGCGACGGCAGGATGACCGCGTTGACCACCCCCGCACTCACGATGCCGACGGCGACGATGGTGACCCGATCCACCGCGATGTCGAAGGCATGCGTGGCATCCATGAACGCCGGAAAGCCGATCAAACACGTGGTGTAGCCGCACAGCAGCCACGCATAGGCCTGAAACCCGCGAAACCAGGTCGACGCCGCCGTGCACAAGCCGATCCACGCCGCGACGGCGACGATGAAAGTATTGCGGTGCTGCACAAGCTGGGCGAGCAGCAGCAGCGTCACCACCGCGCCCAACAACGTGCCGAGTAACCGATAGAAGCTTTTTTCCAGCACCATGCCGGTCTGCGGCAGGGCGATGATCGACACGGTGACCGCGGCGCTGCCCGGCGAACTCAAGTCGAAGCGAAAGGCGATGGCGAGCGCGAGCAACATGCCGACCAGCGTTCGCAGGATAAATACCGCGTTGGACCCCTCGCTGCGCAGCCACTGCGACCAGGACGGTGCGGATGCGGGGTTCGAGCTCATGGCGAGCCGCTGTCGAAGTGGCCGAGGTTGGCGATTTGCCGGCGCATGAGGTCGGGTAAGGCTTTGAGCTCGCTGTCGGTGAAGCCGGCGAAGCGATGCCGCCACTGGCTCCAGATGAGCGGTTGGGCGGTGGCGAGCAGACGCCGGCCGGCCGCCGTCAGCGCCACTTGAACCCGGCGGCGGTCGGTCGCCGCCGCTTTGCGGGTGATGAGTCCGCGCTCGGCCAACTCATTACAGATATGGGTGACGTTGTTCGGGCGCTCGCCCGTCAGATGGGAAATTTCACCGGGCGCGATGCGGCCGTCTGCACCGCCATGAATGATCATCATGCATTGATACAGCACGTAGGTGAGCCCGAGCGGGCGCAGGGTCGCGTTGGCCGCTTCCGCCATCCGCTTTTCCAACTGTCCCGACAGCCGCGCAGCCAGGGCCCACTCGTAGGGGTAACCGGGCACCTTGTCCGCCAGCCGCCGTATGAGCCGCTCCAATTGTTCGACATCGTCGCCCGTCGGCGCGATCGTGGGGGGCACCTTGATGGTCACCGCGGCACACTCACGTCGAGGCCGACGCTCGAGGCCAGCAGCCCGCCGCCCAACGCCTGGTCCAAGGCGGCCACCGCGCTGAGCTGTTGAAAGCCGACTTCGGCGATCAGGTTTTGGGCACGGTTCAAGGCGTCCTCTGTACTCAGCACATTGTTGTAGTCGGTCAAGCCGGCGCGAAAGGCGATCACCGCGAGTTCATGGGCGCGTGTGGCGAAGGTCAGCGTCTCGCGGCGCCGCTGCCGCAGACTCTCGAGCGATTCCAAATGGCTGATGCCATCGGCCACCTGCCGCAGCGCCTCGACGATGGCCGCGTTGTAGGCGTCGACCGCCCGGTCGTACTCGGCGGTACGGACAGCCAATCCCGCGCGTAACTTGCCGCCCTCGAAAATCGGCAGCGTGAGCGCGGGTCCCACCGACGCATTCAGCGCCCGTGTGGTCAGTAGTTGACCGAAGCCGATGCCGACGACGCCCACCGCCGCTTTCAAGTTGACGTTCGGATAGAACGCCGCCTTCGCCACGGTGATTTGCTTCGCGGCACTCTCCACGCGCCAGCGTTCGGCTTGCACGTCGGGCCGGCGGCCGATGAGCTCGGCCGGTATTTGGCTGGGCAGGCCGATTGGTTGGTTGAGCGTGAGCGCAGGACGCCGGATGGCATCGCCGGCTGCCGGCCCCCGACCGGTCAGCGCGGCGATCTCGTGGCGCAACAGCACCATGCGGTCACCGACGTCTTCGAGTGCTGCGCGGGTGGCGGCCACGGCACTGTCGGCCTGCTGAATCTCGAGCTCGGTGCCGAGACCCGCCTTGAGGCGACGCTTGGCCAGATCGAGCGTCTGATTCTCGGCGGCGAGAATGGCCTGCTCGTGATCTTGAATCTCGTACGCATAGTCCAACCCGGCATACGTGCGCAGCATCGCGCCCTCGAGCGCCAAACGCGCGTTCTGCACCTCGTACTGGCTCACCTTCACCTCATCCAGCGCCGCCTCGAGCGCGGCGCGCTCGCCTCCGGCCACGTCGAAGCTGTAGGCAAGGGTCACGCCCGCACTGTTGTTCCATAGCTCGGTGAACAGATCATGCCCGTTGATGGCCGACGGGATGTAGTAGTCCTGCGAGAAGCGCGTGCGATCGAAATCGGCACCGCCTTCCACGGCGGGCTGCAGCGCGGCATGACTGACCCGCGCCAGGGCTTCGGCCGCCGCCAGCCGCGCCGACGCGGCGGCCAGGCGCGGACTGCCGGCCAGCGCCGTATCGATGAGACCATCGAGCTGTGGATCGCCATACGATTTCCACCACGCTGCATCCGGCCAGGCAATCGTCTGCGCCTGTCCGATATCGAAACCGCCCGATAGATCGACGGGACGCAGGGCCGCCGTGGTGGTCTTCACGCCCGTCATGCTCGCGCAACCGCCGCAGATGAGCGCGATCCCGCACAACCCCGCCCTCACCCTTGCGCGCATGCTTTCAGTCATCATCGAATGACTATATACTACAATATTGAATAATACAATATTGTTCTTTTACGGCCTGTCTGCAAGAAACGGCGCCGACAGGCCATGGCGCCTGCCGGGCGCGGACGAGTATTCCGACCGACGAGGCGAGGGGCATCGCAACGGCCGTCATGGCGCTCGATGCGCGCTGGTCGAAGTTGCTGCGTAATCTTCGGTTGGGTTCGCCACCGCACAGACGCCCGCGCCGCTTCGGCATTTACTAGCGCCAGTGTCGACGGGTTAAACGCATTCCGCATCACTGCGGCAGGGGCAGGCAATGGAACACCGATGGGGCGAACGCCAGCGCGTCAACATTCCCGTGAAACTTCATCAAGCACGCTCGTCGGTCGCGTTCAATGGACGCCTGATCAATCTCAGCATGAGCGGTGCGCTCGTCATCGCCGATGTGTCGGTCCGCCTACTCTCGCGGATTCACCTGACGTTTTTAATGGACTATGCGGAACACGGGCCGCACCGGATCGCCGCCTACGTGGCGCGCAAACACAGCAGCGTCTTCGGCGTGGAATGGTGCGAGTCGACCTCTCCGGCCCTGAACACGTTGTTGAAAGCGGCCCTATTGGTTCAAGAGTTTCGCCCTGCACCCATTACGCCGGCGTTTCTCGACCGGGTGGCCTAGCCGCGGGTGGCGTCGCGCGATGCGGGAGCGTCGCGTCCGCTACAACCCCAAGCGTGCGCCATGGTAGACGATGATCGGGTAGAGACTGGACCCGCCGACCTCGCTGACTCCGGAAAACGACGTGTCGCCGCCGTCGAACGTGAGTCCGGCGACCAAGCGGTCGTAGCCAAACTCGCTCGTAGTCCCGCGCGCCGTTCGTAGAGCAGTTGGCGGGCCGCTATGATAGAAAAGAAACATGTCGGTTTCATCCAACGGACAAGCCCCGGAACGGGTCGATCAACTGCTCGCCGTCGCTGCCGAGTGGCTGCGGGCGCGGCAGCCTGCCGAAGCTATCGCCGCGTTGCGCGAAGCGGCCTCCCTGGCGCCGACCAATGCAACCATCCAGCACGACCTGGGTTTGGCCAGCCTGGAGGTTGGCCTCGTCCGCGAGGCGATTGCCGCCTTTCAGCGCGCCGTGGCGAGCAACCCGCGCTACGCCGACGCGTATTTCCGGTTGGGAGTGGCGTTGGAGAAACTCGGCGATCGCGGCTCAGCCGTCGTCGCCTACGACCGTGCAACCAAGCTCGAACCGACGTTGACCGAGGCGTGGTTCCGCACGGGCGCCCTGGTTTACACCATGGGCCATCGCGAGGAAGCCGTCGGTTGTTTCCGCAGGGCGGCGGCGACCGGCGCCAAAACGAAATTCGGGCGTCTGGCGACGGCCCGCGCGCTCTTGACGGAAGATCATCATGTCGATGCCGAGCGGGTATTGCGGCGCGCCTTGGCGATCGATCCGACTGACGCCATGGCGCAAGATCTGCTCGGCAACGTGTTGGCCGAGTCGGGTCGTTTCGACGCGGCCCATGAATGCTTTGCACGCGCCGTTGCGTCGGCGCCGTTGATGGCCGGATGCTATTACGATCTCGTGCGGTGCCGACCGGTCACCGCGGCGGATGGCGACTTGGTCACTCGAATGGAGACGGCGCTCGGCACGCCGGGCTTGGACGAGGAGTCGCGACTTCGGGTCCATCTCGCCTTGGGCAAGGCCGCGGACGATCTTGGCCGCTATGACGTCGCGATGCAGCACTTCGACGCCGCCGACGCACTGCGCCCGACTTCAGCATCATTCGATACCGCCGCGTTCGACGCCGAGATCGACCGCGTGATCGAATGGTGCTCGCCCGCCATGATCGCGCGCGCGACGGAACTCGGCAACGCCGATCCCACGCCGATACTGATCGTCGGTATGCCCCGGTCCGGCACGACGCTGGTCGAGCAAATCATCGCCAGCCATCGCGCGGTTCGCGGCGGCGGCGAACAGAATTTCTGGAACGAGCGCGGCGCCATCTGGCATCAGTCCGTTCGCTCGGCGACGAAAACCTCGTTTTTCGGCCGTGCGGCGACCGACTACCTGCGCCTGTTGCGGACGATCGGACCGAAGGGCACGCGGGTCACCGACAAGATGCCGTTCAATTTTCTGTGGGCGGGGCTCATCCACCTGACCTTCCCCAACGCCATCATCATCCATTGCCGTCGAGCGGCGCTCGACACCGCCCTATCGATCCACCAAACGCTTTTTCACTCCGGTCTGGCGTTTCCAACCGGGGGCGCCAAGCTCGTCGCCTATTTTCGCAGCTATGAAAGGCTGACCCGCCATTGGCACGGCGTACTGCCACCCGACAGATGGATCGACGTAGCGTACGAGGATTTGACGCTGGATCCCGAGACCGCGATACGGCGGATCATCGGCAGCTGCGGCTTGGCATGGGACGACGCGTGCCTGCACCCTGAACTGAATCGGCGGCTCGTGAAAACTCCGAGTAAGTGGCAGACCCGTCAGCCGATTTACCGCCACTCGGTCGAACGTTGGCGGCGCTACGAACCCTGGCTGGGCCCCCTGCGCGCGCTGCTCGACTGAGGTCGCGGGACAAGCGCGCCATTCACTCAGTCCAGCAGTGAAGCAACCCAACGGTCGCCGCAAACAGCCCGAGCGCGATGGCAGCCGACCAGTCCATCGCCAGTTCGCCCACCGCACTCGGGTACCCGAGTTGATGGCAACTGTAAGCCGACTCGCGTACAGCCATTTTGTGTTTCAAGAAGGTTTTTTGACAAATAACTTCTTGGGACACATCGCATGTACTCCGACGTTGCCATCGACGAGTTGCGTGATGTCCATGTCGACCGCCACGCTCGCCAGCATGTACGCGTCATCCCGACTTAGATGTTTGTTCGTCTGAAGAAAGTCAATCATGTCGCGCAGCGCGTGTTCGGTGGCTTCCTTGAGATCCTTGCTGAATCCCATCGATATGTAGTAGTCGGGCGTCTCGGCACGCGGCCACAGGAGATGTTGGTCCTTGTGGACCACGAAACGGAACGTCCCGCTCAAATACGTCTCGAGCGCGGTGATGTCGACCTCGCCGTTGCCCTGGCCGGCGTGACCGTCACCTGCTTCGAACAGGGCGCCGCGCACCGCCACCGGTATGAACAACGTCGTACCGGCCACCAGTTCCTTGTTGTCCAAGTTGCCGGCATGCGCAAACGGCGGAGCGCTATCGATTTTGCCGCCGGCAGGAGCCACTCCCATGCTGCCGAAAAACGGGCGTAACGGAATTCGGATCCCCGGCGCAAATTCCCCGAGCATGGCTTGACGGTCGAGCGGAATGATTTTCGTGCGTGTGTAGGGATATTCCATCGGCAGGAATCCACGCCCCAGACCGAAGCCGTTGCACGCGAAATTCGCATCGATGTCGACTTTGAGAATTTGTACTTCGAGTACATCGCCGGGCTCGGCTTCCACGATTGCCACGGGCCCGGTCAGGATGTGGCCGCCGGGGCCTCGATCTTTGACCTGGTCATAGATGGGCTGGGTGTACGCCGGGATATCTTCCGGCCGTACGCCGTTTTCGATCAGCTTCGACGGCGGCCCACAGGTCGATAAAGTCTGCATCCGCACCGTATCGCCCGAGTGAACCGTGAGCACCGGCTTGGCGAGGCCGGAATAGTAGCCCCACGCCACCGTATCCGGTGTTGCAGGCAAGGTGTAGTCGGCCGCGAGCAGCGGCGCGCCGTGGATCGTGATGACCATGGCGAGCAGACAGGCCGGAGGACGGAGCATCGCGGTACCTCCTTAGGGTCGGAATTGCGTTGTGGGAATAAGCGATCGAGTTTATCCGCTTGAGTGCTTAAAAATCTAACCGTCAGATGGATCTGCAGGGAAGGCGTAAACTCGGCCCATGCTGCGCTTGGCGTGTTTTTTTTCGCTATTGACCGTTCTCGGTGTCGCCGAAGCGGTTTGGCCGCGGCATGCGGCGGTGTCGCGGCGCCGGGAGCGTTGGCTCGTCAACCTCGGCCTTGGATTGATCAATGTGCTGTCCCTCAAGTTGCTGCTTCCCTGGCTCGCGGTGGATGTTGCTCTCTGGGCGCAGGCGCACCACCTAGGCTTGCTGCCGATGGTGCCGATGCCGGCGCTGCTCGCCGCAGCGATTGGGTTCGCGACGCTGGATCTGGTGATCTACGCGCAGCATCGCTGCATGCACCGGTTCCCTCTTCTGTGGCGTCTGCATCGCCTGCACCATACGGATCTAGCGCTGGATGTGAGTTCCGGAGTGCGTTTCCATCCGGCTGAAATCGTGCTGTCGATGGGCATCAAGATGGGCACCGTCGTGCTGCTCGGTGCCGCACCGGACGTGGTGCTGATCTTCGAGATCGTGCTCAGCAGCTTCGCCCTGTTCACGCATGCCAATCTCGGTCTGCCGGTCGCCGTGGATCGCGAAATCCGGCGGGTGTTCGTGACCCCGGACATGCATCGCATTCACCACTCGATCTTGGCTGCCGAACACGATACGAACTTCGGTTTCCATGTCTCCTGGTGGGATCGTCTGTTCGGCACCTACCGAGCAAACCCGGCAGCGGATCAATCCACCATGATGCTCGGGCTCGAAGGCTTTCGAGAGCCTGCGCAGCAGCGTCTCGCAGCCCTGCTCGCCATGGCGGCCTGACGCAACATGCTCGACACGGTTGCCCGACCCCTCGTCGATCCCGCCATCAATGCCCTCGCTCGTCTGCTGCGGCGCTATGGCATCACGGCCAATGCCGTGACGGCGGCCGCGATGCTGATCGGCGTGGGTGCCGCTGTCTGTGTAGCCCTCGATTGGGCGTGGACCGCAATCGTACTTCTGTGGGTCTCGGGCGTCCTCGATGCGACCGATGGCGCGCTGGCGCGCATGATCGGGTCCAATCCGTTCGGCGCGATATTGGATATCACATTCGATCGGATCGTGGAGGTCGCCGTCATCGTCGCGCTGGCGTGGGGTCATCCGGAGGCGCGATTTCTGCTGGTCGTTCTCGCGGGTGTCATTGCGATTGCCATGTCGCTCTTCCTGGCCATTGCCGCGGCGCTGCGCAACCGCTCGGCCAAGTCTTTCCACTACGCGCCGGGTCTCGGCGAGCGCACCGAGGCCTTCATCTGTCTGAGCCTCATGATCGCGGCGCCCAACTATTTGTTGGCATCGACCGGGTTATTCCTGGCGGTGCTTCTGGTCACCATGGGTCAGCGCCTGCGCCATGCAGCGCGCTGCCTGGCCGCGGAGGCACGCACCACGCCCGGCGTATGACCCGCGTGCTAAGGACCTCTTCTGGAAAAGGCACGCCAGAATTCAGCCTCGCGGTCGACGCCGCTCGCCGGATCGGCGCAGAAGAGCTCGAGATTAGGGTAGGTCTGTAGTCGTCCGTTGCGGATGATTGCAAAGCGCGTGCCGATCCGAATCGACTCCTTCAAATCATGCGTCACGAACAGTGCCGTGATGCGATGCTCGCCGGCCAGGCGTTTGAACAAATCTTGCATGCTGATGCGCGTATCGGGGTCGAGGTTGCTGAACGGTTCGTCGAGCAGCAGCAGCGCCGGGTCCGCGGCAAGCGCACGGCCGAACGCCACCCGCTGACGTTGTCCGCCGGACAAAGACTCGGCAGCCCGTGATTCCAACCCGCTCAGTTCGAGCTGTTCAATCAGCGCTGCCACACGACGGCGAATTTCCCGATCCACGGCATGTCGGACTCGTAGCCCGAAGGCAATGTTTTCGTAGACATTCAGGTGCGGGAACAGCAACGCTTCTTGATTCATGTGCACGATGCCGTGCCGGCCCCCAGCCGCGACGCCGACCGGTTCCGACCCAAGTAAAATCCGGCCGCGTTGTATCGGAATGAGACCGGCAACTGCACGCAGCAAGGTGGTCTTCCCGCAGCCGGACGGTCCGATCACCGCCATCGTGCTGTGCGCATCCACGCTGAACGAGACGTCGCCCAGGATCAACTGCGCTCCCAAGCGGACATCGACATTTTCTACCTGCAATGCCGGCACCACATCCTTACTCACCGGAAACATTCCAAGGACCGACCATGGTCGCGGGCCGCAAGCGCCGGTGGATCGCGGCCACGAACAGCGGCGGCACCGCCAGGACCAGCCCGCAAGTCCCGGCCAGGCGCAGGTCCCCAGAACTGAAGTACTGATACAAGGCGACGGTCAGCGTCGCGACGCGGCTCTCACCGATCAACAGGGCCAGCGGGTAATCGAACCAGGAAATCAAGAAGGTCTGAAACAAGCAGACCCCGAGCAAGGGACGCGCCAGCGGCGCGAGGACGCGGCGCCAGATCTGACGCCGCCCGGCGCCCAGCGTGCTAGCCAGCTCCGTGAGCGACTGCACCTGAACATTCCAAAATCCGCTCAGCAGAATCACGGCATAGGCATAGGCAAATATCAATTGGGCCAGCATCACACCCACCACCTGGCCCGCAAGGTTCAGCCGCAGCCAGAGATATAGCAAGCTGACCCCGACGACGACCGGGGATACGGCAAAAGGGACGTGCAGGAGGGTCATCAACGCCCCCCGATGCCGATGGCGTGCGACGCTACGGCTGGTTAGGAAACCCAGCACGGTGGCCGGCACCGCGACGCCGATGCCCATGCCGGCCGAGCGCAGCACGACGGCACCCAGGCCGCCGCCGGCGGCGAACAAACTCAGCCATTGGCGGCCCTGGATCTGGGTGGGTAAGAGTGCCGGCCAGGACCAATGCCGCGCCAACGACAGCAGCACCAAGACCAGCAACGGCAACATCAGCCAGGCCGACAGGAGCCACGCCAAGACGCGGCGGATCATGAGCCGCGCGGTGGAAGGCCGCGCCAATTCCGCAATGAGAACAGTACGAGCAGCACGCCCATGGCCACGGCGGCGTAGAGGCTGGCCAGCGCATACGCCTCCGGACGCATCCCCAAGTCGAACTGTGAGAAACGGCGTTCGATCAACACGGAAATCATCACCGGGTACTGCGCGCCCACCACCAATGGCACGTCATAGGCACCCATCAAGACGACCCCGTAAATGGACAGCACGGGTGCGCTCGCGCGCAGCAGCACCGGCAGGCTTACGCGACGCCACGCCTGCCAGGAGGACGCCCCCAAGCTACGCGCCACGGCGACGAGTGCCGCCAGGGACTCATGCCCTGCGATGCGATCCAGCAACAGGATTAAAAATGGAGTGACCAGCAGCATGTGGGTGACCACGATGCCGGTTCCAGAGAAGTTATAGAGGATGCTCGGAAAGTCCTCGGGCCGGTCGATCA
This sequence comes from uncultured Acetobacteraceae bacterium, assembly GCA_964658135.1. GTDB lineage: Bacteria > Pseudomonadota > Gammaproteobacteria > Steroidobacterales > Steroidobacteraceae > Bog-1198. The sequence goes on from CAZZXZ010000035.1 coordinate 16,170, forward strand.
GGCCGGCCGCATGAGCCGCTCGTGCGACCAATCCGGCATTGCCGAGAATCTCCACGCTGACCAGGGCGGCCACCAGGGGCGCGAGCGCCAAGGGCATGAACAGCAAGCCGTGCAGTGCGCCGCTGCGCACTCGCGCTCCCAAGGCAGCCTGTAGCGCGAGCGCGAGCGCCAGCGAGGCGCCCAGGCTGCCTGCGCCGATGATGGCGCTGTAGGCCAAGGACAACCAGGTGCTCGGGTCCGCCAGCACGTGGGCCCAGTAACGCGTGGTGAACCCGTGCGCCAACAGTCCCACCAACCCTAGGCTGTAGAGCAACATGAAACATAACCCCGCCAGCAGCGGAGCGGCGATCAAGACCGGCAAGAGCGCGACAAACGGATCGGTCCCGATCCGCCTAATCATGTAGATACCGGCGTCGAAAATCGCGCGACAACTCGATCGTGACTTGCGGCGCAGGCTCGGCGCGCGCATAGGGTTCAATGGCGCTGCGCGGCGGCGAATGGATGCGGGTCGCCGCCCTGGTAAACCGCTCCTGCATGTCGCCGTCGAGCTTGCCCATGTCCAGCACGGTTCCGTCCCCCCACACGGCGGGGTCGAGCTTGCGCAACTGCGCCTCGGGCGAGAGCAGAAAATTGGCCACCACCATGGCCGCGGCCTTGTGGCCGGAGCGATTGACGATTCCCACGTAATGAGCGTTCTGCAAAGTGCCCGTATGCAGGACGAACGCTGCGGCGGTTGCCGGAAACAACCCGCTCTGCACCCGGTTGTCGACCTCGCCATCGTTGTAGCTCATGCTGAAATCGACTTCGCCATCGATGAATAATTGATCCAGTTGCGCCGTGCTCGCGGCAAATGTTTGACCGTGCCGCCACAGATCGCCGCGCACCGCGTCGATCCAAGCAAAGACCCGATCGCGCAGTTGGTTGTAGGTGGTGCGATCGAAAGCGCCTCGCAGCGCATCGGGCCGTTCGACGAACGCGTACATCAAAGACTTCAAGAAGCCCATACCCGTAAAGCCGGTATCGAAGGTGAAGCGGCCCGGATGCGCATGAATCCACGCGGCCAGTGCCGCGGGGTCGGCGGGCGGCTGAGGTACCCGCATCGAATCCGTGATCAACGACAGTTGAACTTTTCCCCAGGGACATTCGTAACCGTCGAGCGGTTGTTGAAAGTCCTCGGCAATGAACGGATTTTTCCAGTCGACGTAGCGCTGATTCGGCAGCGCTGCCGTAAACGGCCCATACAATGCATCGATTTGACGCAGCTGGTAGAAGGTCTCACCGTTGATCCACACCAAGTCGACAGCGCTCGATGCACGGTGCGCTTCGGTCTCGGTCATCAGAATGCTGACGATGGCGTTGCCCTGACCCGGCACGAGTTCGAGCGTGATGCCGGTCTCACGCTGCAACCGCGGGACCACGAAGTCGCGCAGGTATGCATTGATTGCCGGATCGCCCTGCCACATCGCCATGATGACCTTCTGACCGCGTGCCGCCGCCACGATCTGCGGCCAGTTTAGCGAGCTCGGATCGGGCGTGGCAGGCGACATGCGGCCACAGGCAGCAAGACTCATGCTGACCAGCAGCGCCAGCCACCGCATCGTTCGTGCCACCTTCCGCGTTGGCCTGAAACGCGCGCGCATGCGTCTAGAACCGATACGAGAATTTCAGCCCGACGGTGCGCGGTCGGCTGACCGTTTCCGCCTTCACGAATTGCTGCGAATTCGCATACAGGTCGGCGCGCGTGTCGGTGAGATTTTGGCCGTAGACCTGCGCGCTCCACGCGTCCTTCGAAACGCCGGCAGAGGCGTCATACTGCGTGAAGGGTGCCTGCTCGTAGGCGACGATGTTGCCGGTTTGCGAATAAGAATGCGCCTGGTGCAGGCCGCCCAACTGCCAAAACGCCGCGTAAGCACCCAGTATGAATTCGTCACGGACCCGCAGGTTGCCTGCGAACGGAGGCGATTGCGCGAGCGGACTGCCGGTGGCCCCGTACGGATTGGGAATGGAGGTGATGGGTTGCCCCTGAATACCGATCAAATACGGTGAATTCGTCAACTCGCTGCTGTTCCAGGCCGCAGCTCCGGTCACCCTCAACCCGAGCGCGAGGCGCATCTCGATTTCAGTTTCAATACCGCGCACTCGATACTTGGGGCCATTGGTCGTGAAGCTCAAGTTGCCGAGACAGCACGGATCGAAGAACAAAACCTGCACGTTCTTCCAATCCTCCTGGTACAGCGTACCGTTGAATTTGAGGCGTCGATCGAACCATAGAGTCTTCCAGCCAAGTTCATTGTTCGTGAGGCTGTCGGGCTCGTAGGCGATGGGGGTCTTGTACGTGCCATCCAGATGCACGCTGGAACCGAAATTAAAGCCGCCGGCACGAAAGCCCTGCGACCAGGTGTAGTAGACGAGCGCATCGTCGGTGACTTTCCAGCTGAGATTGGCACGGCTGCGCCAGCCCGTGTAGGTCTTGTTGAGATGTTCCGCGCTGAGATCGTTGCTGTACGGAATGTTCCCGGTGCACGGCGGTGGGCCATCGTCGTAGCAGCCGAAACTGCTGGCCGAGTAGCCGGTCGCGGTCGTATCGATGCTGTAGTAGCGCGTACCCACCGTTGCCGTGAGCCGCTTTGGAACGAGGTCGATATCGGTGGAGCCGAACACCGCCTTTTGCGAATAGCCCTTGGTGATGTCGTTGAAGAAAGCGGTATTGTCATTGCGAACCGACGGATTGATGACGCCGGTGCCCGCCGGAGGAGCCGTGTCGGTGAAGCCGGGTGCGGTCTTGAACTCCCAGTCCGTGGTCTCGTAGATGCGATAATCCTCCCAGAAAAGTCCGCCGATGGCGCGCCAGCGCCAATCATCCGGTGTGCTCACGCGCAGCTCCTGGCTGTCGTGGGTGTTTTTTTCTGCATCGTGCCAGGTGGAACTGGGCGAAAAGCATTGTGCCGGCTTGCCTGTTTGTGCGGGAGATAGACATTGATAGTAATCGGCGTAATAGCCGCGCGCATAGTTCGTATAGTCCTGGACTTGATTTACCCGGCGGACCAGGTAGCTACCCGCGTAGAGGAGCCTGAGGTCGCCAAGACGGCCCGTGATGGTCAGCGCGGTGTTCTCGAACCGATCCTTATCGTAAGACGGGTTGTATAGCTGCACCGAGAGGTCGGGTAAGGTTTGTGCCGGGGTACCCGAACTCTGCGGCGTTTCGTAGAACACGCCCTGGGCGTTCATACTTTGGTAGGACTGGATCAACAACACGTTCCAGTCATCGTTGATTTCGTACAACCCCGAGAGCCGCAGTCCCTGGTAGGTGAGCGGATTGATCGCGTTGGCAACCAAGGCATTATTACTTGCCGAATCGGCGGGCGTCGGCGGTCCCGGTTGATTGTTGGGAAATCCCGCGAAGCCGATGCCCTCATCGGTGCTCTCACGCACGAAGGTGCCCGGCACGTTGTTGATGTACCCGCCACGAGCGTCGCTGTAGATGACGGCGCGCACCGCCAAGGTGTCTGCGATCAGCGGCAGATTGAGCGTCGCATCGACATGGCTGCTCGGGTCGCCGTGGCTAGTGTACGCATACCCCGCGTTCACCGCGCCCTCCGTGACATCGAGCCTCGGCTTGTTGGTGAGATAGCGGATGACGCCGGCCTGGGCACCGGCGCCGAACAGCGTCCCTTGGGGCCCCTCGAGCACTTCGATCCGTTGTAGGTCGACCGCATAAATGTCGAGGTTACGACCCGACAGTTGGACCGATTGGTCGTCCAGGTAGATGGCGACATTGGGAAAACCCGTGACGGTACCGGAACTCTGCACGCCGGCCGAGGTGGTCGCCAGGCCCCGCATGAAGATGTTGCCCTGACCCGGGCCGTTGCTGGCCGACGACACATTTGGCAGATACCGGACGAAATCGTCGAACGTCGCCGCATTCAGCTGCGCAAGGTCGGCCCCGGTCAGCGTCTGAATAGTGATCGGGACGTCTTGCAGGTTCTCCTCGCGACGCTGCGCCGTGACCGTGATGGGTTGAATCTGCCCCGCGGCACTTTCATCCGTCGGCGGCGTCTCGGCGTAAGCGACGCCCGCCGCACTGCAATTCAGAAGGGTTGCGATGGCACAGGACAACGGGTAGATCCGGTTTAACGGGCGGAGGACCATGTCGGCACACACCTTGCGCGGTGCCGCTGCGACAGGGAGCGTCGCACCCCCATCAACATTCACCACCGGTGTGCTGTTGAAGGCGCGAGGATCGTCCACGACGGTGGTGATATCATGCCGAGGCGGCGTGGCTGGCGTGCCGGGGAGACGGCGTCGTAGGGCTATCGGCGATGGACATGCTCAGGCGAAATCCCGGGTCAGCAATGGATGTTTTCCATAGTATATGTGACCCACGCCCATGAAACGCTTTCTGATTCTGTTGGCGATGACGCTCGCCATCGGTGTTTTTTTCGGTTTGCATTTCCAGCGGCATTTCACCCTGACGGCGTTGAAGGCCGACCAGCACACCTTTCAGACCCTGCGCGCAGCGTCGCCTCGGGCAGCGGCGGCGGAATTCTTCGCGCTGTATGTCGGAATGGCGGTGCTGTCCTTGCCCGGCGCGGCGATTCTGACGATTGCCGCGGGCACCTTGTTCGGGATGTGGGAAGGCACGGCGCTGGTCTCGGTTGCCTCCGCCGTCGGCGCCACCGGAGCGCTGCTGCTGTCACGCTACGTGCTTCGCGAAAGCGTGCAACGCCGCTTCAGCGTCAAGCTCGAGGCCATCAACGCGGGCGTCGAACGGGATGGCGCCTTCTACCTGCTTACACTGCGCCTGATGCCGGTGTTTCCGTTCTTTCTCGTGAACGTACTGATGGGCCTCACGCCGATTCGCATCAGCACGTTTTACTGGGTCAGCCAGTGCGGCATGCTTCCCGCCACCCTGGTGTTCGTCAATGCCGGCACCCAGCTCGCCCGTATCAACAGCCTCTCGGCCATAGCTTCACCCGCGGTGCTGCTGTCGTTCGCCGCTCTCGCGCTCTTTCCCTGGATTGCGCGCGCCATCTTGCAGCTGATCCGCACCCGGCGTGATGCGCCATGGCGCCGGTCCGCGCACTGGCATGACAGGCAAAAAAAATGACGATCTGTAGGCCTTCAGCGCGCCCTGACGGTGAGCTTATCGGCGGTCTTCTGCACGTCCACACCGGAATCCCGTGCCAATACGTCGGCCAGCGAGTCAGGATCGTCAGCGTCGAAAACACCGGTGTATAGACGGGACGACATGCCGGCGCCTTCGACTACCAATTGACGCCGATTGTAGCGGTTGAATTCCTCGGCGATGCGCGCGAGCGACTCCTGCCGGAAGACCAGCCGGCGCTGTCGCCAGGCCACCGCGTCGGCCACCGGATTCTTGCTCCGTATCATGCTCCCGGTATGATCGACGTTAGCTTCTTGGTCTGCTTCCAGAGACAGGAGCTGCACGGCGAGGTGCCCTGTCGGCGCGCGGCCGTTGGGCCTCACGGTCACGCTGCCTTCGAGCACTGCGACGCGCGTGCTCTCGGGTCGAGCGTACACGTCGAATTGGGTACCTTGATCTTCCACGGTCGCAGCGTCGGTGATCACTTGAAACGGACGCTCGCGCTCGTGACGAACGCGAAAGAGCGCCTCCCCTTCATGGAGCCATATCTGGCGCGCGATCCCGGAAAAATGAACGGTGGCATACGAGCGGGCGTTCAACTGGACGATCGACCCATCCTTCAACTCGAACGAGCGTTGTTCGCCGATGCCCGTGCGAAGTTCGCTCGACCCGCTGCCTTTCGTTACGGCAAACAGCCCTCCGCCAATGACGAGCGCCGCCAGACAGACCACCCCCGCCGCCCGCCACGGACGGTACTGTAAGGCTCTGCGTGGATCGGACGGCGGGATATAGGGGGGCGACGGGCGGCTGGGAAAGGGCACCACGTGTGGGTCGACCTGCGCCATGAGCGCTGCGATATCCTGCGCCCGGTGCCGGTCGATGCTCTCGAGCGCATCGTCGAGCGACAGCATGAACAGAAAATCCTCGACGTTCTGGGGTACAGACTTGAGCCAGACGATGAAGCGCGCACGCTGTTCCGGAGTCGGATCTAGCAATATTTGCACCCAGCTGGCGGCTTCCTCCGCGCGCAAGTAGTCGAGGGCAGCTTTGCGGCGGTGGAAGTCCTCGTGCATGCTCATACCTCTGCCAGCGCGACGCGCATCCGCGCTCGCGCCTCCACCAGGTACTTCTCGATGGTATGAATCGACAATCCCGATGCAATGGCCGCTTCCGCGTAGGACATTCCGTCGCGTTTGACCAGCAAGAGAACGACTTTGTGGGTGGGGGGCAGCTGCGCGAGGGCGGCGTCGAGGCGATTTTGCATGTCCCATTGCTCGGCGTAACCCGAGGTGGTTTTGGCGGTGGCGTGTTCGCACGTCGCGTCGGTGACCTCCGAGTCGAAAATCACGAGTTCGCGTTGCCGGCGGTGTCGAAACTCTCGGATCACGTGGGCGGCTATTCCGAGCAAGTAGGCGAGCGGTTGGCGCACCAACTCGGCATCACGAACCCGCAACAGTCGCGCAAACACCTCTTGGCTCAAATCATCCGCGTCCTGAACGTGTCCGACACGACGCAGCAAATACCGCTTCAATTCGGTCGAATGCTCTTGGAATGCCCGGTTGGCGAGGCGGGCCGCAATGTGCGCAGTTTCGGGAGGCATATTTTTTGTATAGTGCGGCCGCCGAGCGAAATCCGGTAGTCGGTAGTCGATGGCAACTACCGGCTTTTGGCCATAGGCCCACACTGAGTAGAACGAGCAACTCGCCTGTGCTGCCCGACGGCCGGGACAGAGGCGTCGGACGATTACTAAAAAAGACGATCTATAAGGGGGGATGTTGCTATGCGTATCGGCACGCGGGTATTGGGGATGATGGCGGCGCTCATCATGGGGGCCGCCGACGCGCAGCGCCTGCCGCCGGCCGAGCCGTACGACCTCAATATCCCGGTCGCCCCACTGAGCGAGTCGTTGAACGAGCTTGCGCAGCAGTCCCGCCTGCAGATCTTATTTTCTTCCGAGCTCGTACAAAGCTTGCGAGGGTCGGAGGTGAAGGGATCCATGACGGCGGAAGTCGCGTTACGCAGGCTGCTGGCCGGTTCCGAACTGCAGTTCGAGTTCGTCAACGCGCACACCGTGACCATCACTCTGAAAAGACATCCGACCACCAAGACCGCGTACCACGAGGCGGCCGCCGAGCCGCGCTTGGATTCGGTCACTGCGCAGGACACGGCGGTGGTCGATCGTGGCCCCGGCCTCGAGGAAATCGTCGTCACGGCCACCAAGCGTGCCGAGAACCTGCAGAATGTGCCGATGACGGTGTCGGTGGTCTCGCAAGCCCTGCTGCAGTCCCAAAACCTGGCGGATACGGCCGACCTCAAGCGGCTGGTGCCCGACCTGCAATTCACCCACGGCTTCAGCGCGGGCGACGATCATTTCGGCATCCGCGGCATCACCACGCAGGTGGTCGGCCAGGGTCTGGAACAATCGGTCGGTGTAGCCTTCGACGGCGTACCGCTCGGCCGCAACGTGGGGTCGATCGCGGACTTGGTCGATGTGCGCAGCATCGAGGCGCTGAAAGGCCCGCAGGGCACGTTGTTCGGCAAAAACGCGTCGGCCGGACTCATCAACGTTTTCACGAACATGCCACAGCTCGACACGACGGAGGAAACGGTCCGAGCGTCCTATGGTTCGATGAACCTGCGACAGTATTCCGGAACGGTGAACCTGCCGGTGAGCGAGCAGTCCGCGGTTCGCGTCAGTGCCTGGAAGTTTCAGCACGACGGACCGGTCGAGGAAGTCAACACCGGTCAGGATATGGGCGACAAAAACAGCGAGGGCGCACGTCTGCGGTACCGCTGGAAGCCGGCCGACGGCTGGGATTTGAACTTCACGGGCGAGTGGACGGATCATCATGAGAACGGCACCGGCTCGACCATTCGCGATTTCGTGCCGGCCAACTTCACCGCAGGCAACGCTGGGGCGCAGATCGAATCTTGGGAGCTGGCTCATGGCACTGTGCCATCGGATCGCAATCTGACGGCACGCGGCCTCGCGCTGCCTTACTACGACGACGGTCACACCGCCGCCTACACCGCGCAGGCCGACTATTCCCTGGCCGAGGGCACCCTGACCACGGTGGTGTCCTATCGAAATATCTACAGCGACGATCAATACGATACCTACCCGAGCGACAGCCCGACCAATCAACGTTTCAAGAACGAAGACACCGTGAAATACGACCAAACTTCCGAGGAGATCCGCTACGCCTCGCCCGCCGCCGAGCGTTTTCGCTACGTTGCCGGGTTGTTCAACTTCCGCTTGAAGCTGCGCGAGGATCAAGGTATCGGGCTCAAAGTGGCCAACAGCCCGTTGACCATCAACGACAACTTCGACAAGCACGTAAAAAATGAGAACTATGCCGAATTCGGCGAGGCAACATTCGACATCACCTCCCAATGGCACCTCATCGGGGGACTGAGGCACTCCGTCGATCGATTGGCCGCCTCGATGGATCGCACCTTTCTCTCACCGGCACCCCCTCCGCTCGCCGGATCCACCGATCCGGGAGATCCCTACGGCTTGTTTGCGGCGACGGCGTCGACGACCTATCAGGATTGGTCATGGCGCACCGGCTTACAATATCAAGCGACGCCCGACGTCATGTGGTACGCCACGGCGTCACGCGGATACAAGGGGCCCGGCGTAGGATTCAGTCTGACCAGCACCGCCAGCACTTTGGCGAGCGCCAACAATGGCTTGGTCAAGCCAGAAATTGCTCATGGCTACGAATTGGGGGTGAAGAGCCAGTGGCTCGACCGGCGACTTACACTGAACGCCTCGGTGTACGATGAGACCTTCGATAATTTTCAAACGTCGCTGGTCATACCGGGGCCCATCGTGATCATCGCAATCGAAAATGCCAAGCAGGCGAAAACCGCCGGCGTCGATTTCGATGCCACCTGGGCGGTCACCCCCGAATTTAGCCTGCTCGCCAACCTGACGTATGACGATGCCCGCTACAGCGACTTCAAAAACGGCACCTGCAACGTGAATCAGTCCGCCGCGCAAGGATGCGTTGGCGGCCGGCAGGATCTCGACGGCCATCCGTTGGCCTTGACTCCCAAAACGACGACGAATATCACCGCCCGTTACGAACGACCCATCAGCCGGGAATGGCGCGCATTCCTGCAGGCCAACCACAACTACCGCGGGCCGATCACCTACAGCACCACCGACGATCCTTACTCCCGGCAAGGCGGCTATGCCCTGGTCAATCTTTCCGGAGGTTTCAACAGCGTCGATGGCCGCTGGAGCATCTCGCTGTACGGCAACAATGTTCTAGACAAACATTATGTTGACAACATCGTGTATCTCGCGAGTGGCGCGTTCTACATTAACGACATCAGCTATCAGGACCTGCGGAACTATGGAATTGCTTTCACCGCCCATTTTTGAGGG